>NZ_JBFTPJ010000804.1:0-2781 GCF_056398445.1 Variovorax sp. 01T439_2 | reverse complement strand
GGCATGCCCGCGCTCTCGCACTTTCCCGCGGCCGCATGGCGGCGCGCCATCGACCGCGCGATCCGCGGCGCCAGCCCCGCCACGCTCGGCTATGGCGATCCGCTCGGCGAACCGCCGCTGCGCGCAGCCATCGCGCGGCACCTGGCCATTGCGCGCGGCGTGCGCTGCGAGCCGCACCAGGTCGTGATCGCCGAGGGCGCGCAGGAAGCTATTGCGCTGTGCGTGCGGCTGCTGTCGAACCCCGGCGACACCGGCTGGGTCGAAGACCCCGGCTACCGCGGCGCGAAGGCGGCCATGCATGCCGGCGACATGCGCATCGTGCCGATGCGCGTCGATGCCGAAGGCCTGTGCACGAGCGAACGCGACTGGCACAGGCACCCGCCCCGGCTGGTCTACGCCACGCCTTCGCACCAGTACCCGGCCGGTGCGGTGCTGAGCATCGCGCGCCGCCTGGCGCTGATCGCACAGGCGCGCCGCCACGGCGCCTGGATCATCGAGGACGACTACGACAGCGAGTTCCGCCACACCGGCGAACCCATCGGCGCGATGCAGGGGCTGGTGGACGATGCGCCGGTGCTCTATGTGGGCACCTTCAGCAAGACGATGTTTCCATCGCTGCGCCTGGGCTTCGTGGTGCTGCCTGCGCCGCTCATGGCCGCRGTGCAGAAGCCGCTCGAGGAAATGCTGCGCGGCGGGCACCGCCACGAGCAGCTGGCGATGGCCGACTTCATCGAGAGCGGCCAGTTCAGCCGGCACCTGGGCCGCATGCGGCGCCTCTACCGCGAGCGGCAACAGGCGCTGCGGCTGGCGCTCGCACGGCACTTCAAGGTGCCGCACGAGATCGACGGCGGCCACTGCGGACTGCACCTCACGGTGCGGCTGCCGCCGAGCTTCGACGACCGACGCATTGCGGCCGATGCGCTGCGCCACCGGCTCGCGCCCACCGCGCTGTCGAGCTTTGCGATGCGGCCGCGGCCTTCGGACAACGGATTGGTGCTGGGCTATGGCAACACATCGGCGGAGCTCTTCGAGCCGCTGGTCAAAAGACTGTCGCAGCTGGCGCGTGCAGCGGAGCGCAGTTAAGAGTTCTTTTGTTTGAATAAAAACCGGATCAAGAATTCATTGACTACATACGTCGTATGAGTGCGTTTTTCCGGCAATTCAAATCGCTGCTGCAACTGCAACAAAATCCCCCAAATCGAAAGAGAACTTGCGCCTCGCCGCGCATTGAAATCGCATAATCGCGATCGCTTGAAACGTCTTGTCGCAGCGTACGACAACGACGCATCCAGAGCGGCCACGTCGCTCTCTTAAGCAAAAAGTAATCAACAAAAGCGACTGCAGGGAGTCCGCGTGAAACACGCCATTGCGACATCATCCGTCGCGTCCCCGGCGATCTTGCCGATCGCGTGGAGGCGCCATCCATGAAGCGCCGCGTCACCATCCAGACGCCGCTGGGCGAGGCACTGCAATTCCATCGGCTGGCGGGGCGCGAGGCGCTCAGCCAGGCCTATGCCTTCGACCTGGAATTGCTGGGCAGCAGCAATGCGCTGGACCCCAAGTCCATCCTGGGCAAGCCCGCCACCGTCGTGATGGAGACCGAGAGCGGCGCCCCGCGCTACCTCGCTGGCCTCGTCACCCGCTTCGGCCTGTCGCACGAAGACGACCGCCAGGCCTTCTACAGGATGCGGCTGCGCCCGTGGCTCTGGCTCGCCACGCGCCGCTCCGACTTCCGCATCTTCCAGGACCAGACCGTGCCCGAGATCGTTGCGTCCGTGCTGGGCCGCTACGGCCATCCTCTCGAGCAGAAGCTCAGCCGCAGCTACCGCTCCTGGACCTACTGCGTGCAGTACCACGAGAGCGACTTCGACTTCATCTCGCGCCTGTGCGAGCACGAAGGGATCTACTACCACTTCCGCCACGAAGCCGAGCAGCACGTATTGGTCTTCGCGGACGACATCGCCAGCTCGCACGCGCCGCTGCCCGGCGGAGAGACGGTTCGCTACCACCCGCACGAGAAGGCCGGCATGACCGGTGGGCTGGAGGCCAGCGAACGCATTTACGAATGGGCGTCCTCGGATGAAGTGCGCCCGGGCCACTACTTCAACAACGACTACGACTTCGAGAAACCAAGGGCCGAGTTGTCGCACCTGCGGCAAATGCCGCCCGGGCACGACCACGACGACTTCGAACGCTATGAATGGCCGGGCGGCTTCACCCAGCACGACGATGGCGAAAGCTATGCGCGCGTCCGCACCGAAGAACAGTTGAGCGAACGCAGCCGGGCCACAGGCCGCGCCAACCGGCGCGATCTGGCCCCGGGCTGCACCTTCACGCTCACGCACCATCCGCGTCAAGATCAGAACAGGGAGCATCTGCTGCTGGCCGTCGACTACGACCTTCAAGAGAACCTGCAGGCCAGCGAAGGCGCGAACGCCTCCGAAGGCTCGGTGCAGCGCTTCGCCTTCGAGGCCCAGCCCACCAGCTATGCGTGGCGTCCTCCGCGCACCACGCCCAAGCCGTGGACCGAGGGCCCGCAGACCGCGTTGGTTGTCGGCCCGGCCGGCGAAGAAATCTGGGCAGACCAATATGGCCGCGTCAAGGTGCAGTTCCACTGGGACCGCATCGGCGAGCGCAACGAGAACTCCAGCTGCTGGGTGCGCGTGTCCACGGCCTGGGCCGGCGCCACCTTCGGCGCGGCCGCGCTGCCGCGCATCGGCCAGGAAGTCATCGTCGACTTCCTCAACGGCGACCCCGACCACCCGATCGTCACCGGCCGGG
>NZ_JBFTPJ010000803.1:0-4276 GCF_056398445.1 Variovorax sp. 01T439_2 | reverse complement strand
TGCCGCTGTTGACCAGATCGCCGTCGAGCTTGATGTTGACTTCCTTGCCGGCCAGCAAGGCGCCCGAGCCGTCGATGTCGCCGTTCCTCACGCGCACATAAACCTGCGGCACCAGCACGCGCTGGCTGCTGCCGTCGGGCAGCGTGACGGCCTGCTCCACCAGCCAGACGATGTCGCTGGTCAACTGCGCCATCTGGGCGTCGCTGAGCGCGATGCCCGGCCGCAGGCCGTACTGCCGTGCGAAGGTGAGTCCGGCATCCATCAGCGCGGTGTACTGGGCCTCGTCGCTGTCGTAGCCATCCAGGTAGCGGTAGCCGGTCAGCTGGGCCACCTGCTCGCGGATCAGGCGCTGCTCGTAGTAGCCGTCACCCAGGCGCTTGAGCGTGTTGTTCGGGTCTTGCCCCAGGTTGTTCAGCAGGTAGTCGCTGCTGAGCCAGTTGTGCCGGTTCGCAAAGCGCGGATCGGTCTCGATCAGGTAATGACTCGAAGTTTCCGGATGCGTGCGGAACAGGCTGGCAGTGGGCACCGTCAGGCCCGGCAAGGTCGTGCGCACGACCTGTGTCGTTTCCGAAGTGGCCGCCAGGTTGACCTCGATGATCGGGTGAACAACGGGGCCTGCTGCGCCGCCCGAGGCCGCACCTGGTCCATTCACCGGCGTGCCGGTCCCGCCGGCCACGCCTGTGGGACCGCCGGCATTGACGCCGCTCGCGCCGGGTACGCCCTGGTTGGTATGGCCCGGGGTCAAGATGCCGGTGGATCCGCCGCTACCGACCACCGAGACATTGCCCTCCTGCCGTGCCGCCGCCAGGGTCACGGTGATGGGCACGCTGGTGTTGTAAGGCGAGATCTGCTCGCCGTCGCCCAGGCCCGCCTGGAACAGCTGCACCCCGGTGCGCGTCTGCGCTCCGGAGACCTCGACATTGTTGTTCTCGATCTTCCCGCCGGTGACGGTCAACGCTCCCCCGGCCAGGATCTGGCTCATGTCGTTGGTGCCGCTGCCTACCGCAATGTCCATCTTGCCGCCTGCGATGATCCGGCCGGGCGACGACGTCTGCAGCACAGGCGTGGTGGTCGATTCGGTATAGACCCAGGCGTAGTAGGAGCGCGCGTAGTTGTCGTAGACATCGCGGATGAAGGCTTCGGTCGCGGCGTCGAGGCGCTGGTGGGCGTCGAGGTAGGCAGCGCGTTGCGCATCGTCGGCCGGCGTGTCCGTCGCCGGCGGCGTCACGCCAAAGGCCGCCCAGATCGGATCGGTGCGGGCGTACCAGGCACCGGGCTCGGTGTACGTCTCGGTCTGATCGATGTTGATCTGCCGCGTGCCCGTGAGATCGCGGCTGTTGCGCGGCGGGTTCGCGTAATAGGTGCCATAGCGGGACAGCGGATAGCTGGCCGAGGGCACCAGGATGCCCGAGAACTGGCCGGAGGTGGGCCCTGCAGCGTGGCTGACGAAGCTGGGCCACAGATACCCCATCAGGTGCTCGAAGTCGACCGAGGCCTTGCCGTCGACCAGTTCGCCGCCGACGTAGAGATTTCCGGCGCTGAGGATCAGGGCGCCGTCGCGGTTGTTGATGGTCCCGGCGCCGATGTCCAGGCGCTCGCGCGCGGCGATGGTGCCGGCCGATGCGACGCCATTGACCGTTTCGGCGCCGTTGTTGAGCGTGCCAGCGCCGATCGCCACCCAGTCGCCATAGATGCGGCCGGTGCCCACGTTGTTCAGCGTGCCGGCATTGATGCGCGTGAGGCCGCCGTCGATCACGCCGCGGTTGGTCAGCGTRCCGCTGGCGTTCAGCGTGGTGGTCTTGCCCTGGATGTCGCCGGTGGCCGTGTTGTTGATGTCCCTGGCGGAGAGCGTCAGGTCGTTGCCCGCGGCCAGCCGGCCGGCGTTGGTGATGTTGCCGGTCGTCGAAACCGTCAGGTTGTGGTTGGCGACGGTCTCGCTGCCCGCCGCGAAGGTGATGTCCTGGGTGACCGCCAGGCTCATGTCGCCGAGCGACAGCAGCTTGCCGTCCCAAGTGACCGAGCCCGCGTCGAGGACGACGTTCTTGCCGCCGACCAGGGTGCCGCCGGTGTTGACCACCGACAGGGTCTTGGCCGCGGCGGGGTTCTGGAGGGTGAGCGTGTCGCCGGCGGAGACCAGGCCCGCGCTGTTGTCGATCGTTCCGCTGCTGCTCAGGGTGGTGTTCTGGTCGGCACGGATCGCGCCCGAGGCATTGGCGATGGACTGGGCCGTGATGTCGACGTTCTGGCCTTCGATGCCCTGCTCCGTCCCCTGGGTGCCGGTGTTGACGACGCTGCCGGCGTGGAGCGTGGTGGTCGCCATCGAGCGGATCAGGCCACCGGTGTTGGTCAGCGTCCAGGCGTTGACGCCGAGGTTGCCGACCGCCAGCGTCTGGCCGCCGGTGTTGTCGTAGGCAGCGCCATGGGTGTCGAGCGTGACCGTGGACTGTCCGAGCACCTGGCCGCCGCCCGTGTTCGTGAAGGCCTGGGTGCTGGCGTCCAGTGCGTTCTTCGCGCCGATGAAGCCGGCGGTGTTGTCCAGATCGCCCACGTTCCTCAGCGTCAGCGTGTCCGCGCTCGTGATGCCGCCCGGCGCGTCTTCGGGTTTGGAACGATAGCCCTCGGCGTTGCTGTTGGTCAGTGCCTGGCCATTCGTATCGATGGTCATGGCGCCGCCGGACTGGATCAGGCCCGTATCGTTGTTCAGCGCGCCCGAATTCACATTGACGGTGGTGATCGCTGCCAGCGTGCCCTTCGCGCTGTTGTCCAGTGCCTGGCCCCGCGTGTCGACCGAGAGGCTGTTGCCGAAGACCTGGCCGCCGGCGTTGTTGAGGCCGCCGTTCAGCAGCGTGCTCGTGGCCCCGGCTTGCAAGGTGCCGCCCTTGTTCGTCGTCATGCCGGCCGTGGTGACGCTGAGATTGCCATTGACGGCAGCCACCGTCCCGCCGGTGTTGTCCAGCGTGCCGGCCACGAGTGTGTTGTGGCCGTTGGCCGCCAGCGTGCCGCCCACGTTGGTCGCGGCGCCGCCGATGGTGGCGGTCAGGTCGCCGACAGCGGTGGTGCTGCCGGCGTCGTTGTTGAGGCTGCCGGCGGCAATGGTGGTGTTCCCACCCGCGCCGATCACGCCCTTGTGGCTGTTGTCGAGCAGGCCGCCCACGGTCAGGGCGAGGCCGGAGGTCTCGGCGGCACGGACGGTGCCGCCCTGATTGGTCAGGCTGCCGGCCGCGACGGTCGTGTCGCCGTTGCTGGCCAGCGTGCCACCGCTGTTGTCCAGCGCGCCCACCACGGTGATGCGCGTGGCATCGGTGCCGGCCTGCACGATCTGGGCGCCGGCGCGATTGCCGAGCGAACCGGCGTCGATGCTGATCTGTTGGGCGCCGATCGTGGCCTTGGTGCCGTCCTGGTTGAAGGCGCCCGACATGGCGATCGCCAGTGCGCCGTTGGCCGTGATCTGTCCATCGGTGCCGCTGTAGCTGCCGCCCGCGATGGCGAGCGTGCCGGTGCCAGCATGCTCGATCTTGCCGCCGGCGTTGGTGATGGTCGCACCACCTAGGCTCAGGTCCTGACCGTTGCTCGCGATACGGCCACCATCGTTATTCAAGGTGCCCGCGACGGCCACGGTGGTGACGCCGGTGCCGGCCTGCACGACCTCCCCGCCGTTGGTGTTGGCGAGGTTCGAGACACTGAGCTGCAACTGCCCCGCGTTGAGATGGCCTGCCTCGTTCACGAGCGACTGCGCCGCATTGCTGTTGGCCGTCACGCTCAAGGTGCCGGGTGTCACAACCGAGGCCTGGCTGGTGGTCACGTTGCCTTGCGTGGCCGTGAGCGCGATGTTCGCGGCGCTGGTCTGGCTCGCCGAGAGATCGACGCTCGCGCCCTGCAGCGTCGCTTGGCCGGCCGCCAGCGTGGTGCCGTGGGCCGCCAGCGCACCGGTGGCGGTGACCACCAGGTCGCCTGCCGCGCCAAGGGTTCCGTCGCCCTGAATGCCCGCGCCGAGCACGCCGGTGCTGCTGCCTTGCACGGTGCCAGCAGTGACCGTCGCGTGGCGCCCGGCCGTGATGCTGCCGTCGTTGCTCAACGTGCCGCCGACCGCCACGGTCGCATCGTTCGCGCCGCGCAGGCTGGCGCCGTCGGCGTTCAGCAGCGAACCTGCCTGCACGCCCAGGTCGGTGGCGGCGCCGATGCTGCCGCCGCTGCCGTTCTGCAACTGGTTGGCCACGGCCAGCTGCACGCCGGCCTGGGCCGACTGGATGCTGCCCTGCGTGTTGTCCAGGCTGCC
>NZ_JBFTPJ010000802.1:0-2784 GCF_056398445.1 Variovorax sp. 01T439_2 | reverse complement strand
TCCCACCACCACTGGTGGGCCGTCACCTCGAGCCGCAGGGCGCCGTCGGTGGACAGCCGCGCGAGCGCGCGGTCGGTGAAGATGCTGGCCGCGATGAGCGCGAGCAGCAGCAGCGTGGAGGCCGCCACGGCCGCGATCACGCTGCGTCGGCGGCCGGGCTCGGGCCGGCCCAGGGACGACAGGTCCGGCGCGCTTTCCGCACCCGCGCGCTGCGCGCGCAGCAGCGCGACGAGCAGCGCCGCCAGCACGGCTGCGAAGACCACCGTGCACACCGCCAGCGTCAGCGTCCACAGGCCGCGCACATGGCCGGCCTGCGGACCGAAGGGGGCGAGCACGTCGTGCAGCGCGTCCATCATCATTTCGCTCCCGGGCGCGCGGGTTCGCGGTCGCGCGCGGCTTCCGGTTCGTTGGCCTGCAGGGCATCGGCGCGGCCGGGGGCCGTGTCCTTGCGCAGCTGGCCGCTCATCGAGCGCACATAGGCGGTGAGCTGCCACACCTGGTCCTCGCTCAGGTGTCCGCCAAACGAAGGCATGCCGTTGGGCCGCCCCTGCATGATGGTGCTGAAGACCTGCGCCGGCTCGCTGCCATAGCGCCACTGGTCGTCGATGAGCGCGGGCCCCATGCCGCCGCCGCCCTGCGCGTGGCAGCCGGCGCAGTTGTACCAGCGGTACAGGCGCTTGCCCTGCGCCACGTTGTAGGCGTTGTCTTCGTAGCCTTCGCCGTTGCCCGCCGGCAGGCGCACCGGATCGCTGCGCGCCTCGGCCGGCTGCAGCGCGCTGGTCCTCGGTGCTTCGGGGCGCGGCGCCGCGCGGTTGTCGGGCGGCGTCTCGAAGCGGCGCATCTCGCGCTCGCAGGCGCACAGCGCCAGGCTCGATGCGAGCGCGAGCACCGCGGTGCCGGCCATCCGCAGCGGCGGCGTTCTCATGGCGGCTCCCCGTTCGAGACAGGAAGGCGCGGCACCGCATAGGCATCGAGGATGCGGCCGATGTCGGCGCCGCGCCGCAGCAGGAAATCGTCGAGCCGCGCCTTCATCGCGCGATCGTTCTTGCGCACGCCCATCGCAATCGAGAAGCTGAAAGGCAGGTCCGGATCGCCGGGCGCCGCGGCCGGCGTGAGCCGCAGCGCCGGTGTGGCGCGGGCCGCGAAGTAACCCGCCTGCGGCCCCCAGACCACCGCGGCATCGAGCTCGCCCTGCGCCACCGCCTCCACCATGCGCTGCGCGGGCGGCCCGTCGCCGGACACGGTGAAGCCGACCACGTTGCGCACGGCGTCGTGCCGCGCCAGCACATGGCCCGGCGGCGTCGCGGCCAGGTCGTTGCCCACCAGCTGCACGCCGATGCGCAGCGCGGGCAGGCGGGCATCGTCGAAGGAGCGCAGCGCATCGGCCATCTCGGACCGCGCCGCGGGCTGCACGAACACATAGCTCGATCGGTAGTAGGGCCTCGTGGCCAGCACGCGCTCGTCGCCCGCGGGCACGCCGATGATCACGTCGCAGGCATGGGCGCCGAGCGTCTTGCGCACGAAGCCGCGCCGGTCGGGCAGCCATGCGTACTGCAGCGGCAGACCCAGGTCGTCGGCCAGCAGGCGTGCGATGCGGTTCTCGAAGCCGCTCTGATCCTCGCGCGAGTAGGGCAGGTTGTCGGGCTCCGCGCAGACGCGCAATGCGGCGGCTGGCTCCTGCGCGCCGGCACGGGGCAGCGCACCCGCCAGCGCGAGCAGGGCAGCGCAGGCGGCGCGCGCGAAGTCAGTCCGGCAGCTTGAAGGCATACAGCTTGCCGCCCTTGCGCGTGGCCGCGGGCAGGTCCCTCATGGCGTTGGCGAAACCCAGCGCAGCGGTGCCGTCGCGCGCGTCCAGGTCGCCCGAAACCACCGCGCCCGCCCAGCCGCCGACGCCCGACAGCACGGCCACGTACTGCCTGCCGTCGGGTCCGCGGTAGGACACCGGCTGGCCGATGATCCCGGAGTCGGTCCGGTACTGCCACAGCAGTGCGCCCGTGCGTGCATCGAGGGCCTTGAACCAGCCATCCATCGTGCCGTAGAAGACCACGTCGCCCGCGGTCGCGAGCGCGCCGCTCCAGACCGGGAAATTCTCTTCCTTCGCCCACGCGGCCTTGCCGGCGGCCGGGTCCCATGCGGTGAAGCGGCCGCGCTGGCCGCCGGGCCCCGCGTACATGCGCGCATCGGTGCCCACATACGGCGTGCCCGCGATGTAGCTGACCTGGGAGGACTGGCTGTCCTGGCATAGGTTCTGGTGCGGGATGTAGACCAGCCGCGTGCGCGGCGAGTACGCCGAAGGCTGCCAGTCCTTGCCGCCGGGCGAGGCCGGGCAGATCCCGCGGATGGTCTTGCCGACCTTCGGCTCGCTGGCCGGGTCCTGGCGCAGGCGGCCGGTCTGCAGGTCCACGCCCAGGGAGGTCGTCACCTTCACGAAGGGCCGGGCCGACAGCACCTCGCCGCTCGCGCGGTCGAGCAGGTAGACGTGGCCGTTGCGGTCGGGGTGGACCAGCACCTTGCGCGGCTTGCCGCCCACTTCGGCGTCGACCAGGATGTTCTCGTTCACGCCGTCGTAGTCGTGCAGGTCGTGCGGGCTGAACTGGTAGAACCAGACCGCCTCGCCGGTGTCCGGGCGGCGCGCGAAGATCCCGGCGGTCCAGCGGTTGTCGCCCGGGCGCTGCTCGGGATTCCATGGCCCCGGGTTCCCGGTGCCGTAGTAGACGAGGTCGAGCTCGGGGTCGTAGGAGATCCAGCCCCATGCGTTGCCGCCGCCGATCTTCCAGGCCTCCT
>NZ_JBFTPJ010000801.1:0-2784 GCF_056398445.1 Variovorax sp. 01T439_2 | reverse complement strand
GTCCTGGTCGACGCAGATATGGCCCACGTCGCCGGCCGACCCGGCCGCGCCGCGATAGACCTCGCCATGGCAGACGATGCCGCAGCCGATGCCGGTGCCGATCTTGATCACGAGGAAGTTGTTGAGCGAGCGCTTCAGCCGCCACAGTTCGCCGAGCGCCATCAGGTTCACGTCGTTGTCGACGAAGACGGGCGCCGCGTAGTCCTCGCGCAGGTAGTCGCGGATCGAGAAGCTGTCCCAGGCCGGCATCAGCGGCGGATTCACGAGCTGGCCGATCTCGAAGTTGACCGGGCCGGGCACGCCGATGCCGATGCCCAGCACGTTCTTCGGGCCGTGGCCGCAGCGCGCGAGCAGTTCGCGCATCAGCACGCGCACCCGCGCCAGCACCACGGCCGGGCCTTCGCGCACATCGGCCGGCTCGTCGTGCTGCGCGAGCACGCTGAGATCGGGCCGCAGCACCGCAACGTCGAGGCTGGTGGCGCCGATGTCGATGCCCACGAGCACGCGCCAAGCCCGGCATGCAGCTGCAGGTTCTCGGCGCGGCGCCCGCCCGACGAGCGCTGCAGGCCCGCTTCGGCCAAGAGGCCCTGTTCGACCAGGCCGGCGATCAGCGCATTGGCCTTGCTCTTGGAGAAGCCGAGCTGTTCGGCCATGGCATGGCGCGAGCCGCCGGCCGACCAGAAGGTGGTCTCCAGCAACCGCATCTCGTCTGCAGTGATGCCACTCCAGGGTGCCACGCGCTTTGTCTCCAATATTCTTTTGGCCGCCGGCTGCAGCAACCGCAGTCCAGGGCGAAGGCGAATACTAGGGGCGCAGCTTCAGCCGGACAAGGCCGAACTTCGACCATGTTCAGACCAAAGTGAGGCTTTTTGCAGGAGCGGCGGACGCAAAAAAGCCGCCCGGAGGCGGCTTTTTCGTGGAGCGCTTTTCTTCGCTCCTGCTTACTTCTTCTGGCGGTACTTGCGCAGCGCAGCGATCTGCGCAGCCATCACGGCCAGTTCCGACTGCGCCATGGCGATGTCGATGTCGCTCTTGGCGTTCTTGAGCGCTTCCTCGGCGGCTGCCTTGGCCTGGTTGGCCTTCTCGTCGTCGAGGTCCTTGCCGCGGATTGCGGTGTCGGACAGCACGGTGACGGCGTTGGGCTGCACTTCGAGAATGCCGCCGGCCACGAAGACGAACTCCTCGCCGCCGTCGGCCGTTTCGATGCGCACGGCGCCGGGGCGGATGCGCGTGATCAGCGGCGTGTGGCGCGGGTAGATGCCGAGCTCACCGGCTTCACCGGGCAGCGCGACGAACTTGGCTTCGCCCGAGAAGATCGACTCTTCCGCGCTGACCACGTCCACATGAATGGTGCCTGCCATGGTGATTCCTTGTTAAGCGACCTTCTTGGCCTTTTCGAACGCTTCGTCGATGCCGCCCACCATGTAGAACGCTTGTTCCGGCAGGTGGTCGGCTTCGCCGTTCACGATCATCTTGAAACCGCGGATGGTTTCGGCCAGCGGCACGTACTTGCCGGGCGAACCCGTGAACACTTCGGCCACGTGGAACGGCTGCGACAGGAAGCGCTGGATCTTGCGCGCGCGGGCCACGGCCAGCTTGTCTTCCGGTGCCAGTTCGTCCATGCCCAGAATCGCGATGATGTCGCGCAGTTCCTTGTAGCGCTGCAGCGTGCCTTGCACGGCGCGGGCCACGTTGTAGTGCTCTTCGCCGACCACGTTCGGGTCGAGCTGGCGCGAGGTCGAGTCGAGCGGGTCCACGGCGGGGTAGATACCGAGCGAAGCGATGTCGCGCGACAGCACCACGGTGGAGTCCAGGTGGGCGAAGGTGGTGGCGGGCGACGGGTCGGTCAAGTCGTCGGCCGGCACGTACACGGCCTGGATCGAGGTGATCGAGCCAACCTTGGTCGACGTGATCCGCTCCTGCAGGCGGCCCATTTCCTCGGCCAGCGTCGGCTGGTAGCCCACGGCGGAAGGCATGCGGCCCAGCAGAGCCGACACTTCGGTACCGGCCAGCGTGTAGCGGTAAATGTTGTCCACGAAGAACAGCACGTCGCGGCCTTCGTCGCGGAACGACTCGGCGATGGTCAGGCCGGTCAGGGCCACGCGCAGGCGGTTGCCCGGGGGCTCGTTCATCTGGCCGTAGACCATGGCGACCTTCGAGTCTTCGAGCTTCTCGAGGTTCACGACGCCGGAGTCGGCCATCTCGTGATAGAAGTCGTTGCCTTCGCGGGTACGTTCACCCACGCCGGCGAACACCGACAGGCCCGAGTGAGCCTTGGCGATGTTGTTGATGAGTTCCATCATGTTCACGGTCTTGCCCACGCCGGCACCACCGAACAGGCCCACCTTGCCGCCCTTGGCGAACGGGCACACGAGGTCGATCACCTTGATGCCGGTTTCCAGCAGGTCCTGCGAAGGCGACAGTTCGTCGTATGCGGGGGCCTTGCGGTGGATCGATGCGGTGAGGTCCTGGCTCACGTCGCCGCGCTCGTCGATCGGACGGCCGAGCACGTCCATGATGCGGCCGAGCGTGGCCTTGCCGACGGGCACCGTGATGGGTGCGCCGGTGTTGGTGACGATCAGGCCGCGGCGCAGGCCGTCGGACGAGCCGAGCGCAATGGTGCGCACCACGCCGTCGCCGAGCTGCTGCTGGACTTCGAGGGTCAGCCCGCCGCCTTCGAATTTCAAGGCGTCATAGACCTTGGGCATCTGGTCACGCGGGAACTCCACGTCGACCACGGCGCCGATACATTGGACAATTTTTCCTTCAGCCATGGCGTTTCCT
>NZ_JBFTPJ010000800.1:0-3489 GCF_056398445.1 Variovorax sp. 01T439_2 | reverse complement strand
ATGAAGAAGCCTTCATGCTGCGCCCCTGGTCTTCATTGCGGGTCGGAAGACGCAGGCCTTGCGCGTGGGAGCAGTCTGTCGGCGGCGCGGTGCGCGCGGCCCTTGTGGGATTGCACCGACGGTGCCTGGGGCCGATTGCACGACAGGCCGCCGCGCGCGAGGCGCGGAGTATCCGTGCGATGAAAAAGACAGTCAGCGATTTCGTGGTCCAGCGCCTGCACGACTGGGGCGTGCGGCGCGTCTACGGCTACCCCGGCGACGGCATCAACGGCCTCATGGGCGCACTCGACCGGGCGGGCGGCGCCATCGAGTTCATACAAAGCCGCCATGAGGAACTGGCCGCCTTCATGGCCTGTGCGCATGCCAAGTTCTCGGGCGAGGTGGGCGTCTGCCTGGCCACCTCGGGACCGGGCGCGATCCACCTGCTGAACGGCCTGTACGACGCGAAGCTCGACCGCCAGCCGGTGGTCGCCATCGTCGGCCAGCAGCAGCGCAGCGCGCTCGGCGGCGACTACCAGCAGGAGGTGGACCTGGTCTCGCTGTTCAAGGACGTGGCGCACGAGTTCGTGCAGATGGCCACCAGCGCGGAGCAGGTTCGCCACCTGATCGACCGCGCGATGCGCATCGCGCGCGACCGCCGCGCCGTCACCTGCGTGATCGTCCCCAACGACGTGCAGGAACTGCCGGCGGTGCCGGTGCGGCGCTGCTCGGCAAGGCGGCGGTGCCCGACGATCTGCCCTTCGTGACCGGCGCCATCGGCGTGCTCGGCACGCGGCCCAGCTCGCGCATGATGGAGGACTGCGACACCCTGCTGATGGTGGGCTCGTCGTTCCCGTACGCGGAATTCCTGCCGCCCGAAGGGCAGGCCCGCTGCGTGCAGATCGACACCGACCCGCGCGCCATCGGGCTGCGCTACCCCACGGAACTGGGCCTGGTCGGCGACAGCCGCGCCACGCTCGCGGCGCTGCTGCCGCTGCTCGATCACAAGGAACACGGCGCCTGGCGCCAAGGCATCGAGGCCGACGTGGCGCGCTGGTGGCGCGTGCTCGAGGCGCGCGCCCATGTGGAGGCCTCGCCGGTCAATCCGCAGCGCGTGTTCTGGGAGCTGTCGCCGCGCCTGCCCGAAGAAACCGTGCTCACCTGCGACAGCGGCACCGCTGCCAACTGGTATGCGCGCGACATCAAGCTGCGCCGCGGCATGAAGGCCAGCCTGTCCGGCGGCCTCGCCACCATGGGCCCGGCCCTCCCCTACGCGATTGCGGCCAAGCTGGTGCATCCCGACCGGCCCGTGGTCGCGATGCTGGGCGACGGCGCCATGCAGATGAACGGCCTCAATGCGCTCATCACCCTGGCGCGCATGTGGCGCGACTGGGCCGACCCGCGCCTGGTGGTCATGGTGCTCAACAACCGAGACCTCAACCTCGTGAGCTGGGAGCAGCGCGTGCTCGGCGGAGATCCGAAGTTCAACGCCTCGCAGGAGCTGCCCGACTTTCCCTATGCGCGCTTCGCGCAGATGCTCGGCCTTGCAGCCCTGCGCGTCGACACGCCCGAAGCCATCGGCCCGGCCTGGGACGCCGCCTTTGCGGCCGACCGCCCGATGCTGCTGGAAATGGTCACCGACTCCGCCGTGCCGCCGCTGCCGCCCGATGTTTCGCTCGCCCAGGCCAAGGCCTACCTGCTGGCGCTGTGGCAGGGCGACCCCGAAGCCATGCGGACCATCAAGGCCACGATGCGGGAATACTGGGCCAGCGCGACGGCGTGACGGGCCTTTTCTCTGGCTACTGCCCGGTCTTGATGCCCGCCCTGGCCTTCGATTCTTCCTCGCTTGCGCGCGACAGGCACGCGGCCTTGTCGCCGCCCTGCCGCTCGTTGCACTTCTCCCTGGCCACCTCGTAGTTCACCGCCACCCTTGCTTCGGCGAGCCTGCGGGCATTGGCGTCGCTGGGACTGCGCTCATGGTCGAGCTCGGCCAGTGCAATCTTCTGGCGGCCCTCCGCTTCCTTGACGCAGACCGCCCGGGCGGGCTCGACCTGTTTCTCGCACTGCTCCAGCGCGGCCTTCAGGTTGGCGCCGATCCGTTCCCGCGCCGCGCCGTACTCGACCGTGGCCGGGTCGATCTCGGCCGGATGCGGCGGCGAGGTTTGCGCGCCCGCGGCAAGCGCCGCCGCCCACAGCGCCGTGGCAGCGAACAACGCGTGAAGCTTTCTGTGCATGGCGATCTCCAGTCTCTGAGTCCGCATTCGGCCAGTGTGCGCGCCACAACCGCCGCGCCGGTAGGACGTGCGCCCACGCCGCCCGGGGGCGCCGCCGACGCCCCGCCGCCCGCCTGCACACCTGCGCGGGGAGCGTCAGCATGTGCTTACGACCGCTTCGCAAGGCGTCCTACCGCCCCGGCGCCGCCGACTTCTATATTGGTTTCGGACGCCGGATCCTCCCCTGCAAGAAAAACCACCGGCGTCAAGGAGCTCAACCATGAAGAAACTGTTATTGATGTGTGCCGCAGCCTCCTGCATGGCAGTGGGCCAGGTGCATGCGCAAGTGAACACGCCTCCCGCGGCGGCCACCGATCCGGCCATGGCCGAATACAAGGCCGCGCGCGACAAGATCTCGGCCGACTACAAGGCCGACAAGGCCGCATGCGATGCCATGAAGGACAACGCCAAGGACGTCTGCGTGGAAGAAGCCAAGGGCAAGGAAAAGATTGCCAAGGCCGAACTCGAGCAGAAGCAGAAGCCCAGCGACAGCAATGCGCGCAAGGTGGCCGAAGCCAAGGTGGAAGCGGCCTATGCAGTCGCCAAGGAAAAGTGCGACGACCAGAAGGGCGACGCCAAGAGCGCTTGCGTGAAGGAAGCCAAGGCCACCGAGGCCAAGGGCAAGGCCGACATCAAGGCGATGAAGAAGTAGGCAGTGGCGCACAGCCCCCGCCACAGGACCCGAGAAGCGGTGAAGCCCTTGCAGACGCTCGCCATCTCCGAGGCCCTGCGCGCCCAGCTGTCGGCCGACAACCTCCTGGCCATCAATTCGCATGGCCAGGAGGTTCTTCATGGGCTCGACTTCGATGAGTCGCAGCTTCTCGTGGATTGCAGCGAGCAGCAGCCCACGGACCCTTCCATGCGGGAGCGGTGCGCGCAGCTCGTCATCAAGCACGAGCGGGCCCGGCTGCGCATTGCCACGGTCGACGACGAGCGCAACGCGGCCAAATTCTAGAAAGGCTGGTCAGCGCAGCGCCGCAAGATAGGCGGCGATATCGCGCGCGTCCTGCTCGGACACGCCCATCTGCGGCATGGCCGTGAGCGGATCGACCTCGTGCGTGTGGCGCAGCCAGCGCACCATGTTGTCCGGCGTGTTGGCGAGCTTTCCAGCAATCAGTGAACGGCCGCCGATGCCCGCAAGCGGCGGCCCCACGTTGGGCGACGAGCTCGTGATGCCGGGGATCGTGTGGCAGGCGCTGCATGCGTATTGGGGCAGCGCCCGCGCGCCGCGCTGCGC
>NZ_JBFTPJ010000799.1:0-2798 GCF_056398445.1 Variovorax sp. 01T439_2 | reverse complement strand
GTGTACGCCGGCGTGGGCGGCATCAGCGAAAGCGACATCAACCTGGCGATCGCCTCCAAGGCCATCGTGATCGGCTTCAACGTGCGTGCCGATGCCGGCGCGCGCAAGCTGGCCGAAGGCAATGGCGTGCAGCTGAACTACTACAGCATCATTTACGACGCCGTGGACGAGATCAAGGTCGCGATGTCGGGCATGCTGGCACCGGAGCGCCGCGAGGAAATCATCGGCTCGGCCGAGATCCGCACGGTGTTCGTGGCCTCGAAGATCGGTACGGTCGCGGGTTCCTACATCACCTCGGGCTCGGTCAACCGCAGTGCGCATTTCCGCCTGCTGCGCGACAACGTGGTGATCTACACCGGCGAAGTCGACTCGATCAAGCGCATGAAGGACGACGTCCGCGAAGTGCGCGAAGGCTTCGAGTGCGGTATCAAGCTCAAGAACTACAACGACATCAAAGAGGGCGATCAGCTCGAGTTCTTTGAAATCAAGGAGATCGCCCGTACGCTGTAACAAGCGTTCGATGCGACCGTATCCATGCCCAAGAGAAAAGCCGCCGCCCCCAACCGCGCGTTCAAGGTTGCCGACCAGATCCAGCGCGATCTGACGGAGCTGATCGCGCGCGAGTTGAAGGACCCGCGCGTGGGCATGGTCACGATCCAGGCGGTCGAGGTCACGCCCGACTATGCGCACGCGAAGATCTACTTCAGCATGCTCACGGGCGACGTGACCGAGACCACCGAAGCGCTGAACCAGGCCGCGGGGTTCCTGCGCAACGGCCTGTTCAAGCGCCTGCACATCCACACCGTGCCGACGCTGCACTTCCTGTTCGACCGCACCACCGAGCGTGCGGCCGACATGAATGCGCTCATCGCGCAGGCCGTCGCTTCGCGTTCGAAAGACGACTAGCGATGAATGCGCCACGCACAAGGGTGCAGCGGCGCCCTGTGCATGGGGTGTTGTTGCTCGACAAGCCGCTGGGACTCTCCAGCAACCAGGCCTTGCAGAAGGCCAAGTGGTTGCTGCGCGCCGAAAAAGCGGGCCACACCGGCACGCTCGATCCGCTGGCCACCGGCGTGCTGCCGCTGTGCTTTGGCGCGGCCACCAAGTTCAGCCAGCTGCACCTCGATGCCGACAAGACCTACGAGGCCACGGCACGCCTTGGCATCAAGACCTCCACCGGCGACGCCGAGGGCGACGTGATTGCCGAGCGCCCGGTGCATGTCACCGCGGAAGACCTGGCCCGCGTCGAAGTGCAGTTCACCGGCCCGATCCGGCAGGTTCCGCCGATGCACAGCGCGCTCAAGAAGGACGGCAAGGCGCTGTACGAGTACGCGCGCGAAGGCATCGAGATCGAGCGCGCGCCGCGCGACGTCATCATTCACAAGCTCGCGCTGACGCAGCTGGACGGCTCCCGCATCCGCATCGTTGCGTGCGTGAGCAAGGGCACCTACATTCGCACGCTGGGCGAGGACATCGGCGAGGCACTGGGCTGCGGCGCGCACCTCACGTCGCTGCGCCGCACGGCCACGGGCGGTTTCGGCGAGGCGGAGTGCGTCACGATCGAGGCGCTCGAAGCCATGGCCGAAGACGAGCGCCTGGCACGCCTGTTGCCTGCCGAAGCACTGGTCGAGGGCCACAGCCGCGTCACGCTCGCCGCCGAAGATGCGGCACGTTTTCTTTCAGGCCTGCGCCGCCGTGGCGGCTGGGCCGATGCCGAAGCGGTGGCCGTGTTCGGCACCGACCCGCAGGCGTTCCTGGGCACCGCCCATGTGAGCGCCGGCGAACTGATCCCGGGGCGCTTGCTGAACCCCATCGAAATCCAGCAAATTCTTTTGAACGCACAACAGACCGAAGCGACACCATGAGTACCAAGCAAATCCGCAATATCGCCATCATTGCCCACGTCGACCATGGCAAGACCACGATGGTCGACCAGCTGCTGCGGCAGTCGGGCACCTTTGCCGAGCACGAGAAAGTGGTCGACACGGTGATGGACAACAACGCCATCGAAAAGGAACGTGGCATCACGATCCTGGCCAAGAACTGCGCCGTGACCTGGGAAGGCACGCACATCAACATCGTCGACACCCCCGGCCACGCGGACTTCGGCGGCGAAGTGGAGCGCGCGCTGTCGATGGTCGATGGCGTGGTGCTGCTGATCGACGCACAGGAAGGCCCGATGCCGCAGACGCGCTTCGTGACCAAGAAGGCGCTGGCCCTGGGCCTGAAGCCGATCCTGGTCGTGAACAAGGTCGACAAGCCGGGCGCCAACCCCGACAAGGTGGTGAACGCCGCCTTCGACCTGTTCGACAAGCTCGGCGCCACCGACGAACAGCTCGACTTCCCTGTGGTGTACGCCTCGGGCATCAACGGCTGGTCGTCGCTCGAAGAGGGTGCGCCCGGCGAGCAGTGGGGCCCCGACATGTCGGCGCTGTTCAACACCATCCTGAAGCATGTGCCGGCGCAGAAGGGCGATCCGGACGCACCGCTGCAGCTGCAGATCTCGGCGCTCGACTTCTCGACCTTCGTCGGCCGCATCGGCGTGGGCCGCATCAGCCAGGGCACGCTCAAGCCCATGATGGACGTGCTGGTGATGGAAGGTCCGGACGGCAAGACCGTCAAGGGCCGCGTCAACCAGGTGCTGACCTTCCAGGGCCTGGACCGCGTGCAGGCCACCGAAGCCGGCCCGGGCGAGATCGTGCTGATCAACGGCATTGCCGACATCGGCATCGGCGTGACCGTGACCGATCCGGCCAACCCGTCGCCGCTGCCCATGCTCAAGGTCGACGAACCGACCC
>NZ_JBFTPJ010000798.1:0-2803 GCF_056398445.1 Variovorax sp. 01T439_2 | reverse complement strand
GACCTGCTCGATGAGCCCGTCCCTGAGCACCACCACGCGGTCAGCCAGCGTCATGGCCTCGACCTGGTCGTGCGTCACGTAGATGGTGGTGGCACCGAGCGAGCGGTGCAGCTTGTGGATCTCGACGCGCGTGTTGCCGCGCAGCGCCGCGTCCAGGTTGGACAGCGGCTCGTCGAACAGGAACACCTTGGGCGCGCGCACGATCGCGCGGCCGATGGCCACGCGCTGGCGCTGTCCGCCCGACAGGTCCTTGGGCGTGCGGTCGAGGTACTGCGTGAGGTTGAGCGTCTTCGCCGCGTACTCGACCTTGGTCTTGATCTCGTCCTTGGGCACGCCCGCGAGCTTGAGCGCGAAGGACATGTTGTCGTACACGCTCATGTGCGGATAGAGCGCATAGCTCTGGAACACCATGGCCAGGTCGCGCTTGCCCGAAGGCGCCCAGGTGATGTCCTTGCCGTCGAGCAGCAGCTTGCCGCTGGTGATCGGCTCGAGCCCCGCAATGAGGCGCAGCAGCGTCGACTTGCCGCAGCCCGAAGGACCGACGAAGACGATGAACTCGCCCTTCTGGATCTCGAGATCGACGCCCTTGATGATGTCGACGTCGCCGAAGCTCTTCTTGATGTCTTTGAGTTGCAGGTAGGCCATTCACGACTCCTTGATTGCTTGTGAGCAGGCTGCCGAAGCGCCCGCGCGGGTCAAAAGCGCGCAGCCAAATGCGGGAGCTGCCGCGGAACCGGCTTTGCCGGGCCGCTGGCGGCGCCCCCTCGAGGGGGTTGGCGAAGCGACACGCAGTGCGCGAAGACTGGGGGTGTTCATTTCACGGCGCCGAAGGTCAGGCCTTGCACCAGTTGCTTCTGGCTGAACCAGCCGAACACGACGATGGGCGCGATGGCCATCAGCGAGGCGGCCGACAGCTTGGCCCAGAACAGGCCCTCGGGGCTGGAGTACGAGGCGATCAGCGTGGCCAGCGTGCCGGCCTTGGCCGAGCTGAGGTTGAGCGCCCAGAAGGCCTCGTTCCAGCTCAGCACCAGGCACAGGAGGCCGGTCGATGCGAGCCCGCCCACCGACAGCGGCAGCACGACGTGGCGGAACTCGGTCCACAGGCTGGCGCCGTCCATGCGCGCGGCTTCGAGGATCTCGTTCGGAATGTCCTTGTAGGCGCTGTAGAGCATCCACACCATGATCGGCAGGTTCGACAGCGTGAACACGACTGTGAGCGCGGTGAGCGAATCCAGGAGGCCCGCGGTCTGCGCGAGCACGTAGATCGGCACCAGCGCACCGACGGCCGGCATCATCTTGGTGGAGAGCATCCACATGAGGATGTCGCGCGTCTTCTTCGTGCGGAAGAAGGCCATCGAGTACGCCGCGGGCGCCGCGATCAACAGGCCGATGATGGTCGAGCCCAGGCTGGTGACGAGCGAGTTGCGCGCATACAGCAGGTAGTCGCTGCGGCGCTGCACCTCGCTGAAGTTGCCGAGCGTGGGCTCGAAGATGAAGAGCGGCGGCACGTGGATCGCCTGCAGTTCCGTCTTGAAGGCCGTGAGGAACAGCCAGCCGAGCGGAAAGAACAGCAGCAGCGCCACGGCCCAGGCACCCACGGTGCGCAGCAGTTGCGGAAGGAAGTTGCTGGGTTGCATGGTCGTTCCTTCAGTCGAGGTTCTTGCCGATGATGCGGATCAGGAACACGGCCACGATGTTGGCCAGCACCACCGCGAACAGCGCGCCGGCCGAGGCCACGCCCACGTCGAAGTTCATCAGCGACTGCTTGAAGATCAGGTAGGTCATGTTGGTGCTCTCGTTGCCCGGGCCGCCGTTGGTGGTGATGGCGATCTCGGCGAACACGCTGAGCAGGAAGATCATCTCGATCATGATCACCACCGCCATCGGCCGGCCGAGGTGCGGGATGGTCAGGTAGAAGAAGCGCTGGAATGCGCTCGCGCCGTCCATGCGCGCGGCTTCCATCTGCTCGCGGTCGAGCGACTGCAGCGAGGTGATGAAGATCAGGCAGGCGAACGGCAGCCACTGCCAGGCCACCATGACGATCACCGAGAACAGCGGCACGTCGGTGAGCCAGTCGACCGGCGTCGCGCCGAAGAAGCGCCACACGTCGGCCAGGATGCCGTAGATGGGGTTCATCATCATGTGCTTCCACAGCAGCGCATTGACCGCGGGCATGACGAAGAAGGGCGAGATCAGCAGCACCCGCACGATGCCGCGGCCCGGAAACGGTTCGTTCACCAGGAGCGCGAGCAGCACGCCGAGCACCACGGTGATGACGATCACGCTGCCGATCAGCACCAGCGTGTTCCAGGTGGCGGGCCAGAAGTCCGGATCGGTGACGAAGTAGTGAAAGTTCTCGATGCCCGCGAAGGTGCGCTCGCCGGGCTGCATGAGGTTGTAGTTCACGAACGAGAAGTACAACGTCATCGCGAGCGGCACGATCATCCACAAAAGGAGCGTGAGCACGGCGGGCGCCATGAGGGCGCGGGGCAGGAGTCGTTTCATGAGGAAGTTCCTTCTCGTTGTCTCTGGCTCCTTCCCCCGCCGGGGGAAGGCTGGGATGGGGGCTCCTGGATCAGGCGCTGCGGTGATTGGTGCGCCGCGTGCCCCCACCCCTGCCCTCCCCCGGAAGGGGAGGGAGCAAGAAAGTAAGCCCCGCTTACTTGTAGTAGCCAGCCTTCTTCATCTCGCGCTCCGCCGCCGTCTGCGAGGTCTTGAGCGCCTGGTCCACCGTGACCTTGCCCGACAGCGCCGCGCTCATCTGCTGGCCCACCGCCACGCCGATGGCCTGGAACTCGGGAAT
>NZ_JBFTPJ010000797.1:0-2804 GCF_056398445.1 Variovorax sp. 01T439_2 | reverse complement strand
GCTCGAGCTGATCGAGCACAAGCGCGGCCGCAAGATCGAGGAGATCCAGTTCCGGGTCGTTCCCAAGGTGCAGCAGCGCCTGGGCGACATCAGCGCGTCGAACCGCAACGTCTTCGACCTGGCGCTGGTGGGCCGGCTGATCGCGCTGGGCCTGAAACAGGACGAGGCGCAGGATCTCTACGCCACCACCGACGAAGGGCAGATCCGCGCCACGCTCGACCATGTGGACCAGCGGCTGCGCAATGCCTCGATGCCGGTGCTCAAGTCGCCGGCCGCGTATTTCAAGGATGCGCTGAAGAAGGGCTACGCGGGCGTGACCGCGATGGAGCCGGCGCCCAGCAGCGGCCCGGCACCGGCCCTGGCGCCACCCGTGGCGGTGCTGTCGGAGGCCGACCGCCTGCGGCGCATCCGCGAGCTCTGGGAGAACGACCGCATGGGACAGGCGCGCGCCGTGTTCGCCGAGATGCCGCAGCCCATGCAGGCCGAGGTGCGCACGCGCTTCGAGGCCGAGCGGCTCGACCAGGTGGCCGCCCCCATCGCGCGCGCCTGGCGGCGCGACGGCCCGGCGAGCCGCGTGGCCGCGACCACCTTCTTCCGCTGGCTGGCGGAGGACACTTGGCCCGAGGAGCCCTCCGACCGCGTGCTGCTGGACTTTGCGCTCCAGCGCGGCGTGGCCGGCATCTAGAAGGTGAGTGCATACTCTTCGTTGAGGGCGCTACTACCTTCGAAAGCTGCCTGGATGCTGGGCCTCAGCGTCCCGCCACGCGGCGCGCACGCGCCTCGGGCTGGCCGCTCGCCGCTGCCTCGCCAGCGCGCATCCTGACCAGTGCCGCCAGTTCGGCGGGCGGCACGGGCCGGCTGAAGAGATAGCCCTGCATTTCGTCGCACCCATGGGCGCGCAGGAATTCCAGCTGCTGCTCGGTCTCGACCCCTTCGGCAATGACTTTGAGATTGAGCTCGTGCCCCAGCGCGATGATGGTCTTGGCAATCGCCTTGTCCTCTTCGTCGCCCGGAATGTCGCGCACGAAGGACTGGTCGATCTTGAGCCTCGCGATGGGAAAGCGCTTGAGCGCGCTCAGGCTCGAATAGCCGGTGCCGAAGTCGTCGATCGAGAGCTGCACGCCCATGGCGCGCAGGGCCTTCATCGACTGCAGCGCCTTGTCCAGGTCCTCCATGACCAGGCTTTCGGTCAGTTCCAGCTCGAGGAGGCGCGGCTCGAGACCGCTGTCCCGAAGCGCCAGGGACACCTGCGCGATCAGGGTCCGCTCCCGGAACTGGCGCGCCGACACATTGACCGACACGATGAACGGCGGCAGGCCCGCGTCCTGCCAGGCCTTGTTCTGGAAGCAGGCGGTGCGCAGCACCCATTCGCCGATCGGAACGATCAGGCCGGTCTCTTCCGCCAGCGGGATGAACTGCGCCGGCGAGACCAGGCCGCGCTCCGGATGCTGCCAGCGGATCAATGCCTCCACGCCCGTCACCCGGCCCGATTCCATGTCCAGCTGCGGCTGGTACGCGAGGTGGAACTCGCTGCGCGCGACGGCATGGCGCAGCCCTTCGCGCAGCGCGAGTTCGTCGCGGATCGCGCCGCTCATCTCGGCCGCATAGAACTCGAAGTTGTTGCGCCCCGAGGCCTTGGCGTGGGACATCGCGGCGTCGGCGTTCATGAGCAGGGCGTCGGCATCGGCGCCGTCCGCGGGATAGGTGGCCACGCCCATGCTGCCCGTGAGCTGGACCGCCTGGCTGCCGATGCGCGCTGGCTGCGCGATGGTCTCGAGCAGCTTTCTCAGGGCTGGTGCGATGTCTGTTCCGTCGCCGGGCTGGTCATACAGGATGATCACGAATTCATCGCCGCCCGTTCGCACCACCGTGTCCACGCTGCGCAGGCACCGGGCCATGCGCTCGGCCATGACCTTCAGCAATTCGTCGCCGCCCTTGCGGCCCAGGCTGTCGTTGATCCGCTTGAAGCCGTCCAGGTTGATGAACACCACCGTCATCAGCCGGCCGTAGCGATCGGCATACGAGATGGCCTGCCGCAGGCGGTCCTCCAGCAATGCGCGGTTCGGCAGCCCGGTCAGCGGGTCGTGGGTGGCCTGGTGCTTCAGGGTGTCGGCGCTGCTTTCCAGCAGCGCATTGGAATTCTCGATCGACTCGGCCATCTGGTTCATGGCGCTCGCAAGGATGCCGAATTCATCCGCGTGGCCCTGCGGCGTCCTGGCGCTGAAGTCCCCCGCGGCGACGCGCCCGGAAAAGGCGACGAGCCGGGCGATGGAGCCCGTGATGCGCCGCGAGACGACCGTCGCGGCCGCCGCGCTCAGCAGGATGGCCAGGGCGACCAGCGCGATGACCGCCCAGCGCGAGAACCTGGCTGCGCGTTCGACATCGCTGCGCGTCTGGAGCGCGCGCTTGGTCGCCTCGGTGTGCAGCGCCTCCACCGAGGATTCGATGGCCACGGCCGTGGCCAGGTAGCCTTGGCGCAGCGCATCGGCCGATTCCGGAAGGCCTTCCTTGCCATGCCGCGCAATGAACGCGAGGAAGCCGTCCTCGTACTGCCGGGTCTGGGTCTCGATCCGGTCGACCTGGTCCCTGAATTTCGGATCGGTCGAGAGGATTCGAAGGCTGGCAAGGTACTCCCGCATGTCCAGCAAATGGTTCTGCATGGCCGGCAGGGAGCGCTCGCTTGCCTGCGCCACCCCGAGCCGGTCCGCGGACAGCAGGAGTTCGTTCTCGGCGTCGCGGGCCTTGTACATCGCCAGCGAGCTGCGCAAGCTCAGGTCCGCCATCCGGTTGTCGCTGCTGAGCAG
>NZ_JBFTPJ010000796.1:0-2817 GCF_056398445.1 Variovorax sp. 01T439_2 | reverse complement strand
CAGTTGTGCGGCGTGGCCGCAGCTGGGCTGGCCGGCATGATTGTTGAGCGCACCATCGTGCGTAAGCTCTACAAACGGCCGGTGGATTCGTTGCTGGCGACCTGGGGCCTGAGCCTCATGGTCACGCAGGGGATGCTGCTGGTATTTGGCTCCTCGGTACCGGGCATTGGCACACCGCTAGGCAGTTTCGAGGTGCGCGGCTACTCTTTCTCGATCTATCGCGTGGTGCTGTTCGCAGTGGCGCTCGCCGCATTGGCGGCAATCTACATGATCTTCATGCGCACACGCTTCGGCGTCCATGCGCGGGCCACCATGCAGAGCGCCGCCATTGCCCAAGCCACTGGCGTGCGTGTGGGTCATGTGTATGCGACGACCTTCGGCATCGGCGCAGCGCTGGCAGGCCTGTGCGGCGCCATGTACGCGCCGACCATGACGTTGATCCCCACGATGGGCGCGAGCTTCTTGGTCGAGAGCTTCGTGACGGTCGTCGTGGGCGGTGCCAACGTGCTGCTGGGCACGGCACCGGCGGGCATTTTGTTGGCGGGAGTGCGCACCGTTTTGAACGGCTGGGGCGGCCAAACCATCGGCCAGATCGGCATGCTTCTGACGGTCATCGTCGTCATCCGCCTGCTGCCCGACGGGTTGTCCGGCTGGCTTGGGCGCCGCACTCGCTAAGCGCGTCACTTCACCGGGGTTTTCTTCGATGGTTCATCTACTCAACGGCCCGCAAACACCCGGCAACGGCCGTGGCTTCTGGGGCACGGCGATGCTTGTGCTGCTGCTTGCGCTGATTTATCCGTTCCTGGCAGACGACTACACGGTCGGCAACACGGCCTATTTGCTCATCTGGGTGTTCATGGCCATGGGCCTATGCCTGGTCTGGGGCTACGGCGGCATGATGTCTTTTGGCCAGACGCTGTTTTTCGGCATCGCGGGCTATGGCTACGGCGTGCTGGCGATCAACTTCGGCGGCGAGGGCATCACTTCGATCTATGCGCTGTTGCTGGCCCTGGTGGTCACGGCGCTGGCCGCGGCGGTGCTGGGCTACTTCATGATCTGGGGCGGCATTGGCGGCGTGTTCTTCGGCATCGTCACGCTGTCGGCCACGCTGGTGCTGGCCTTCTTCCTGGGTCAGACGGCGGGGCCCGAGTGGCGCATCGGCGGCGCACGGCTGAACGGCTTCAACGGCATGAAGGACATGGTCCCGCTGAACATCCCGTGGCCTGCAGATGGTCCGCTGTACTTCGAAGGCACGGCGCTGTACTACGCGGTGGTGATGCTGCTGGTGCTGGTCTACCTGGGGCTGCGCATGCTGCTGAACTCGCGCTTCGGAAATGTGGTCGTGGCCGTTCGGGAGGATCCGCAACGTGCGGAACTGCTGGGCTACGACGTGCGCAAGTACCAGTTGGCGACCTTCGTGATCGGCTCTACGCTGGCGGGGCTGAGTGGGGCGTTATACACCTCCTGGGGACAGTTCATCACGCCGGCGAGCATCGGGCTGCCTGCCGCGGCGATGCCCATCGTCTGGGTGGCTTTCTCGGGCCGAGCCGACCTCACGGCCACGACGATCGGGTCTTTTGTGTTGCTGTGGGTGTTCCAGACACTCACGGTCTACAGCCAGCAAACGGCGCTGCTGCTCATGGGTGCGCTGCTGCTGTGCACCGTGATGCTGGCGCCGCAGGGCTTCGTGCTCGGCATCGTCGGTGCTGTGCGTCGGCTGCTCGCCTTACGAAAAACCGCCTCTGCTCAGGAGCGCAAAGTCGCATGAACGAGATCCTCAAGACATCCGGGCTATCCAAGCACTTCGGCGGCCACGCGGCGGTGTCCGATGTGGACCTGGTGGTGCGCCGCGGCGAGATCCACTGCCTGATCGGCCCCAACGGCGCTGGCAAGAGCACACTGTTCAAACTCATCGTGGGCACGCATGCGGCCACGGCTGGTCGCATCGAATTCCTGGGGCGTGACGTGACGGCAAGCAAGCCCTACGAACGGGTGCGCCAGGGCATGAGCATCAAGATGCAGGCCCCCAGTGTGTTCAAGGAACTGCCGGTAGTGCAGAACCTGCACACCGCGCTGCAGCGCCATCTGCATGGAGCCGCTCTGCTGCGCGAGTCCGAACGCTTGCTCGAACTGCTGGACCTGCAGGCCGACGCAAACAAGCCGGCCGGCGCGCTGGCTCACGGTCAACAGCAGTGGCTGGAGATCGGCATGGCGCTGGCGCTGCAGCCCACGCTGCTGCTGATGGACGAGCCCACTGCCGGCCTATCGCCCGAGGAGACCTACAAGACCGGTGAGCTTATTCAGCGCTTGAACGCGGACGGCATGACGGTGCTGGTGGTGGAGCACGACATGGCCTTTATCCGTCAGATCGCACAACACGTGACGGTGCTGCACTTCGGCAACGTGTTCAGCGCGGGCGGGATCGCCGAGGTGATCGCGGATCCACGCGTGGCCGATATCTATCTGGGAAAGACACAGCATGTCCACTGAGCCCGCCCTCAAAGTCCAGGGCCTGCGCGCCAGCTATGGTGCAACACCGATTCTGCAGGGCGTGGATCTGCGTGTCGGCAAGGGCGAGATCGTCGCACTGATTGGCCGAAACGGCGTGGGGAAGACCACCACGATGCGCTGCCTGATCGGACAGTTGCGAGCTACAGCCGGCAGCGTGCAGCTGCTGGGCCAGGAAATTGGCACGCTGAGCAGCGACGCGCGCGCGCGACGGGGGATCGGCTACGTTCCGCAAGGTCGTGAGGTTTTCGCTCGCATGACTGTGGCGGAGAACCTGATCGTTGGTGAACTCATCGGTGGGCCCAAGGG
>NZ_JBFTPJ010000795.1:0-2820 GCF_056398445.1 Variovorax sp. 01T439_2 | reverse complement strand
GCGCGTGCCGCTGGTGCCCGGCACCTTCCGCCCCGACTTCGACAAGATCGCCGCGGCGATCACGCCGCGTACGCGGGCGATCATCGTCAACACGCCGCACAACCCGAGCGCCACGGTCTGGACCGCCGCCGAGATGCGCAAGCTCGAGGAACCGCTGGCACCGACCGACGTCCTCGTGATTGCCGACGAGGTCTACGAGCACATGGTCTACGACGGTGCGCAGCATGAAAGCGTGGCGCGCTTCCCGGGCCTGGCGGCGCGCAGCTTCATCGTGAGCAGCTTCGGCAAGACCTACCACGTCACCGGGTGGAAGGTCGGCTTCGTGGCCGCGCCCGCGCCGCTGATGGCCGAGTTCCGCAAGGTGCACCAGTTCAACGTGTTCACCGTCAACACGCCGATGCAGCATGCGCTCGCGCAGTACATGGCCGAGCCCGGGCCCTACCTCGAGCTGCCCGCCTTCTACCAGCGCAAGCGCGACCTGTTCGCGGCCGGCCTGGCCCAGAAGACCCGCTTCAGGCTGCTGCGCAGCGAGGGCAGCTATTTCCAGTGCGTCGACATCTCGGCGGTGAGCGACCTGTCCGAAGCCGAGTTCTGCCTGTGGCTCACGCGCGAGATCGGCGTGGCGGCGATTCCGCTGTCGGCCTTCTACGGCAACGGCTTCGACCAGCGCGTGGTCCGCTTCTGCTTCGCCAAGAAGGACGAGACGCTGCTCGCGGCCATGGATCGGCTCGCACGGCTTTGACCCGGCTCGCGCGGCTTGAATGCCGACGGCCCCGGTAGGAAAGCCCTGACCGCCGAAGAAGCGGCTATCCGGCGCGGGCCCGGTCTCCTGGCACCGAGCATGAATGCTCGTAACAACAAGGTCCAGGAGAAACGCATGTCCCTCTCGTTCATTCTGCTGATCATCCTGATATTGCTTCTGATCGGTGCGCTGCCGAGCTGGGGCTACAGCCGGAGCTGGGGCTACTGGCCCAGCGGCGGGCTGGGCCTGGTCGTGCTGATCGTCATCATCCTGGTGCTCATGGGCCGCATATGACGCTGCCCGGCCCTTCATGCACCTGAAAGGAGCCCGCGAGAAGCGGGCTTCTTTTTTGCCGGTCGCCGATCAGGCCTGCAGCTGGGCCCAGGCCTTGTCCAGCCGCTTGATGCTGACCGGCTGCGGCGTGCGCAGCTCCTGCGCGAAGAAGCTCACGCGCAGCTCCTCGAGCAGCCAGCGGAACTCCAGCATGCGCTCGTCCACCACGCCCTTGCGCTCGGCCACCAGCCGCCAGTAGCGCTGCTCCTGCGGCCGCAGCTCGGCCAGCTTGGCGGCATCGCGCGCGGGGTCGCTGCGCAGCTTGTCGAGCCGCAGCACGATGGCCTTGAGATAGCGCGCGAAATGCTGCAGCTGCGTCCACGGCGCGTCCGCGATGAAGCGCTTGCCGACCAGGCGCTGCAGCTGCTGCGCGGCGTCCTGCACGGCCTCGGGCTGGAGCTTGGTGTCCTTGATCTTGCGCGCGGCGGCCGCGTACTCGGCCAGGATGGCCGAGGCCAGCCGCGCCACCTCGTTGGCGATCAGCGTGAGCCGGCCGCGGCCCTCTTCGAGGCGGCGCTTGAAGGCGAACTCGTCGGTCGGCAGCGGCTCCTGCAGGAAGGCCCGGTCGATCGCCACGTCGATGATCTGCGCGCGCAGCTCCTCCGAGGTACCCAGCGGCATGTAGGCCACGGCCATCTTCTGCAGGTCGGGGATGTTCTTCTCGAGGTACTTGAGCGCATCCTTCAGCTGCAGCGCGAACAGGCGGCGCAGCCCGGCGCGGTGCTTGGCGGCCGCCACGGCGGGCTCGTCGAACACCTCGATGGTGACGGCATCGCCCTCGTCGCGCAGCGCCGGAAATCCGATCAGCGACTGCGATCCGCGCCGCACTTCCATCAGCTCGGGCAGTTCGCCGAAGCTCCAGTTGGTGTAGCGCTGGCCGGCAGGCAGGCTGGGCGCGGCGGGTGCCGGCGCAGCGGCGTTGCCCTTGGCCTGCCCGTGTCCCTCGGCTGCGTCGGCCGGCTTGCGGTCCGCCGACGCCTTGACGTTGAGGCCGGCCAGCGCCTGAAAAGCGCCGCGCGCCTGCGCGCCCAGCTCCGCCTTGAGCGCACCCAGGTTGCGCCCCATGCCAAGCTGGCGACCGTGCTCGTCCACGATGCGCAGGTTCATGAACAGATGCGGCGGCAGCATGTCGAGCTTGAAGTCGGCACGCTTGACGTCGATGCTCGTGGTGTCGCGCACGCGCTTGAGCAGCACATCGGTCAGCGAGCCGTGGCCGAACACTTCGGGCGCCGAAAGCTCTTCCGCCAGCCTGGCGGCCGACTCGGGCAGCGGCACCAGCCGCGAGCGCGGCCGCTGCGGCAGGCTCTTGAGCAGCGCCTGGATCTTGTCCTTGAGCATGCCGGTCACCAACCATTCGCAGCGCTCTTCGCTCACCTGGTTGAGCACGAAGAGCGGCACGCTGACCGTGAGGCCGTCCTTGGCGTCGCCAGGCGCGTGCAGGTAGCTTGCCGCGCAGTCGACGCCGCCCAGCCGCAGCGTGGGCGGAAAGGACTGCGTGGTGATGCCCGCGGCCTGGTGGCGCATCAGTTCCTCGCGCGTGAGGAAGAGCAGGCGCGGCTGCTCCCTGGAGGCATGGCGGTACCAGTTCTCGAAGCTGATGCCGCTGGCCACGTCGGCGGGCAGCTGCGCGTCGTAGAAGGCGAAGATCAGCTCGTCGTCGACCAGCACGTCCTGCCGGCGCGCCTTGTGCTCCAGCCCTTCGACCTCGCGCACCAGCTTGCGGTTGGCCGCGAGGAACGGAAACT
>NZ_JBFTPJ010000794.1:0-2822 GCF_056398445.1 Variovorax sp. 01T439_2 | reverse complement strand
CCGTTGACGGGCGAGGCGAACTTCACGCCTTCCTCGCTGATCTTGCGCATCGCGCCCAGCGACCAGACCTGGAAGCCGCCCGAGTCGGTGAGGATCGGCTTGTTCCATTTCTCGAACTGATGCAGCCCGCCGAAGCTGGCCATCACGTCGAGGCCGGGGCGCATCCACAGGTGGAAGGTGTTGCCMAGRATGATCTGCGCGCCCATYTCYTCGAGGCTGCGCGGCATCACGCCCTTGACGGTSCCGTAGGTRCCCACGGGCATGAAGATSGGYGTCTGCACCACGCCRTGGTTSAGCGTGAGCGTGCCGCGGCGCGCGTGGCTCGCGGGATCGGTCTTGAGAAGTTCGAACTTCAGGCGCGGCAGGGAGGACGTGGTGGCGGTCATTTCTGGGGGGCGGCGCCGGTGTCCGGCAGCAGCATCAGGATGGTACGGTTGAAGTCTTCGACGGCGAGCAAGCGGCCCTGCCGGTCGACGGTGATGCCGGCGGGCCGGCCCATCGGGCGCACGCCGGCCTTGGGGCTCCAGCCGGCGAGCCATTCGACCGGCTTGCCCGACGGCAGGCCGCGCGCATCGAGCTTGTAGCCCACCACGCGGTGGCCGGGCGGCTGGTGGCCGCGCCAGGCAACCAGCAGCTGGCCCGCGAAGCGGCTGCCCGCGGGCCCGGTGATCATCTGCAGCGGCGCGGCGTGCGCGGGCCAGAGCATCAGCGGCGCCTCGGTGGCCTTGCAGCCCTGCCGGTTCTCGTAGCCGCGCGCGGGCTGGCGGTTGCCCACGCAATAGGGCCAGCCGTAGTCGCGCCCGGCCTGCAGCCGGTTCAGCTCTTCGGGCGGTTGGCCCACGTCTTCGTAGTCGATGGAGTTCTCGCCCTGCAGCACGGCGCCCTTGGCGGGGCCGTCCGGCAGCACGGTCAAGGCGACCGAGTTGCGCAGGCCGGTGGCAAAAGGCTTGAAGCTCTGCAGCTTGTGGTCCGGCCCGGCGAGCACGGCCTCGTACACCGCGGCGCGCGGCTTCGGTCCGGCCAGGTCGGGGCAGGGCAGCGGGTATTGCTTCGACGAAGCATCGCGGCAGGCATCGGAGTCGGAGCCGACGTTGACGTAGAGCCGTCCGTCCGGTCCGAAGGCCAGTTCCTTGAGCGGATGCGTGCCGTCGCCCGGCAGGCCGTCGATCACCGTTTCGCGCTGCAGCGCGCCGCCGGGCGAAGGGATGGGTGTGCGCCAGATCATGCCCGACTCGCCGATATAGATCCTGCCGTCGGGTCCGGCGGCAAGGCCGAGCGGCCGGTCGAGCTGCTCGGCCAGCACGCTGAAGCGCGCGCGCCGCGGCGCCGGGCCCTCGGTGGGCAGCACCATCTCGAGCAGGCGGCCACGGCGCGGCTCCCATGAGCCCATGTCGACGACCCAGTAGCGGCCCGGCGCCACCTCGAGGATGCGCCGGGGCGCACGCAGGCCCTGGGCCTCGTCGGCCAGCAGCGCGACGCAGGTGCCCGCGGGGCTGCCGATGTCCAGCCGCGCATAGCCGCCGCACAGGCCCTGCGGCGTGTAGCCGCGTGCTTGGACGGCCACGGGCAGCAGCAGCGCGCATCCGAATGCGATCGCGGCCAGCGAGGAACGGATGGTGTTGAGGGGTTTCATGCGGGAGCGCGCGCCAGCAGCATGGCGTCGCCGTAGCTGAAGAAGCGGTAGTGCTGCGCGATGGCGTGGGCATAGAGCGCCATCACGTGTTCATAGCCTGCAAAGGCCGAGACCAGCATCATCAGCGTGCTCTTGGGCAAGTGGAAGTTGGTGACCAGCAGGTCGACATGCTCGAACACGAAGCCCGGCGTGATGAAGATGCGCGTGTCGCCCGCGGCCTCGCCGCTCTTGGCCCACGATTCGAGCGTGCGCACGGTGGTGGTGCCGACCGCGACCACGCGGCCGCCGCGCGCCTTGCACTCGGCGATGGCGCGCTGCGTGGCCTCGGGCACTTCGTAGCGCTCGGCATGCATCGTGTGCTCTGCAATGTTCTCGGTCTTGACCGGCTGGAAGGTGCCGGCGCCCACGTGCAGCGTGACGCTGGCGCGCTGCACGCCGCGCGCTTCGAGCTCGGCCAGCAGCGCTTCGTCGAAATGCAGTGCGGCCGTCGGCGCGGCCACGGCGCCGGGCACGCGCGCGAACACGGTCTGGTAGCGGCGCTCGTCGTCGGCCGAATCGCTGTGCGTGATGTAGGGCGGCAGCGGCACATGCCCGCAGCGGGCCATCAGTGCATAGGGGTCTTCGCCGGCGTCGCTCTCGAAGCCGAAGCGGAACAGCGCGCCGTCTTCCTCCGGCCAGCGGCCCAGCAGCGTGGCGCGAAAGCCGCCGACCATCTGCAGCGTGGTGCCCACGGGCGGCTTCTTGCTGACCTTCATGTGCGCCACCACTTCTTGCCCCTGCAGCACGCGCTCGACCAGCAGTTCGAGCTTGCCGCCGGTCGGCTTCTCGCCGAACAGGCGCGCCTTGACCACGCGCGTGTCGTTGAAGACCAGCAGGTCGCCCGCGCGCAGCAGCGAGGGCAGGCTCTTGAAGATGCGGTCGGCCGGGGTGCTGCCGGTGCCGTCGAGCAGACGGGAGGCGGTGCGTTCGGAGGCCGGGTGTTGTGCCACCAGCTCGGGCGGCAAGTCGAAATCGAAATCGGAAAGCGTGAAGGCGCGCATGGTGCTTGAGGGCCGGACGGGCCCGTGCCAAGGAGGCGTGGAAGATGAGCGAGACGTGGCCGGAGCCGGGCAGAATTGTCCCATGCCCGCTTCCGCGAAGTCCGTGCCGCCCGAAAAGACCACAAGCCCGCCCRCTGCCGCCCCGGCCG
>NZ_JBFTPJ010000793.1:0-3951 GCF_056398445.1 Variovorax sp. 01T439_2 | reverse complement strand
CTGTAAGCCCGGGCGTGGGTCACCCCACCGTCCACCACCAGGGTAGCGCCCATCACGTAGTCACCTGCACGCGATGCCAGGAAGATCGCTGCGCCTGCGATGTCCTCTGAAGTGCCGATGCGTCTGGCGGGTATGTGTTCGGACAGTTCGTCGCCGCGGTCGCGTGCGTTGCGGTTCATCTCGGATGGAAACGCGCCAGGTGCAATGGCACTGACCGCGATGTTGTCTTGCGCCAGGCGCAGTGCCATGCGCCGGGTCAGGTGGATCAAGCCCGCCTTGCTGGCGACGTAGGAGTAGTTTTCCTGAGGGTTGAGCGCGATGCCATCCGTGGACGCAATGTTGATGATCTTCCCCACACGCTCCTTGGCCGCGGCGCGCAGCGGTTCGGACAGCGCCTTCGTCAAGAAGAAGGGTGTCTTCATGTTGAGATCGACCACCTTGTCCCAGCCGCTTTCGGGGAAAGCATCGAAGTCTTCTCCCCAGGCAGTGCCGGCGTTGTTGACCAGGATGTCCAAGGTGGTTTCATGCTGCACGTAGGCAGCGGCCAGGGCCTGGCATCCGTTGACCGTCGAGACGTCGTAGGGCAGCGAGACGCAATGGCCGTTCTTCGACAGTTCCGAAGCCGCCAGATCGCATGCCGAAGCTTTACGCGCGCTGATGTAGACGCGTGCACCTTGCGCCAAGAATCCCTCGGCGATCATGCGACCAATACCCCGTGAGCCACCCGTGACGAGAGCCGTGCGGCCTCGCAGAGAAAAAAGATCTTGCGTCATCATTGCAATGCCTCGGCAGTTCGGTGAGATCAGCCAACCTCGAGGAGAGCTCGCCTCACGTAGGCGGTTCCATCCAACAGCCGCCGAGCGGTTCGGGTGAAGTGCACTTCTCGGACCGTCCACTCGTCGTCGGCAGTGCGAGCCACGCTCGCAAAAATTCCGATCACACCACTCGGATGGCCGATGCGGATGCGCGTCGGGCCGGCATGACTGCCTCGCGCCTCAGCCGGGATCGTTCCTGCGATCTGTGCTGCCACGGAAAGGCAGACCGAGCCACCGCCTGGAAAGGCCTTGTGCATCGCGCCACCATTGAGAACCATGCGTGCAACAAAGTCGATCTCCGACGACTTGACGATTCGATCTCCGCCGATGGTTCGGTAGTCTTGCGCTGCGCTGATGAGGATCTGGTAGGGCGTGAGGGTTCCTGACGCTGGCAGGTTGCAACGATCGGCGGCCCAGCGCCTGACTTCCTCGGCCATTTCGTAGATATCGGAGCCGAGCTGACCGGGAAGCTCCGTGCCGGTAACGCCCAGATCCGCGGCGCGGATGAAGACACAAGCCGTTCCCACATCGACGATCGAGACGGGTATCTCGCGACCGAGTTTTGAGACGTAGACCGAATCACGTGCCTGCCCGGTGGGCAGCAACCTGCCCGTGCTGGCGCCGCTGGTGCCGGAGTAGTCCAATGCGACCTCGGCGCCCTTGGCAGGCACCCCATCCACTTCGGTGTCGCCTTCCACGCACGGCTCGCCGTGCGCACATTGCACCACCATGCGCAGAATCTTGCCGGTGTTGGTGTTGTGCACTCGCACCGTGGTGGCGGGCTCCTGCACGGGGATGAGGCGCTCCTGCAGCGCGTAGACGCCGGTGGCCGATGAAATGTTGCCGCAGACGATCTCGAAGCTCACGCTTGGCTGATCGATCCCGATCTGCACAAAGGTGTAGTCGATGTCCGCGTCAGGCCGTGACGGGGGGCCGATGATTGCGCATTTGCTTGTGAGGATGTCGGCGCCTCCAAGCCCGTCGATCTGGCGCACGTCCGGGCTGCCGAACAGTGCCAGAAGGAATCGCTGCAGCGCTTGCGGATCGGACGGCACGTCACGCTGTGCGAGAAAAACAGCCTTGCTTGTGCCGCCGCGCATCAAGGTGACCGGAACGCTTATTTGTTCTTTCATTCATTCAGTATGCGCGTGCGCAGGGCGAGCGTCCTTGCAGTTCGGCTGCTCTGGCTTTAGCAGAACTACACGCTTTGCACGCTTTAGGGCGGCTAAAGAATGCGCAGCACAAATCCAATGACGGGGCGGCCCTGGGTCACCAAACTTCCTGTTGCCGTGGCCATCGCCACCGGAACAGGAGACACCTTTGAAGATCATCAAGCGCACGGATTCCCACATCCGTGACACCCCTGGCGGCATGGTGCTTGTGGCCACACAGGCCGGCGGTCAGCCCGCCCAGTTTCCGCCGATCGAATTCGTTCACCATGACCAGCCGATCGAGGAAATCGAGCTCGGCCCGACCGGCTCCCTCTACAGCTTCACGGTGGTCCATCCCGGCAAGGACAAGCCCGCCTACGCATTGGCGATGGTCGACTTCGAGCCGGGCGTTCGCGCCTTCGGTCGGCTCCTGTTCGATGGAAGCCCGCCTGCGATCGAAAGCCGCGTGCGCGTGGTGCCCTTCGCATTGCCGGACGGCACACCCGATTACGCCTTCCAGGAGCAATGAGATGAAGCAACCAATGATCACCGGCGTGGGCATCACCGACTTCGGCCGCTTTCCGGAGCTCACCGAAGAGGCCATGGTCCAGTCGGCCATTCTTGATGCCCTGGAAGATGCCGGCACGCGGCTTTCCGAGGTACAGGCGTTCTACTGCGGCAACGCGCTCGGGGCCATGTTGCCGGGGCAGCGGGCACTGCGTGAACTGCATGCACACGGGGGCGCTGTCTACAACGTGGACAACGCCTGCTCCAGCGGAGCGACCGCACTGAATCTCGCATTGCAGGCGCTCAAGGTTGGGATCTCCGTGAAGAACCGAAAGCACGGTGTTCTCAATCCCATCGCCAAGTTTGCAAAGCTGGCGACCCGCGAGGAGATTCTTGCGTCCCGCCCCGTGGCCGAGCCGCTTACGCTGCTGCAGTGCTGTCCCGCCGTGGTTGACGGTGCAGCGGCCCTCGTGCTCAGCACCAAGCCCTCCCAAGGCGTAGCAAAGCCGGTTCAGGTGCTGGCGTCCGTGGTGCAGTCCGGCTTGTTCGAAACCACGCCCGTCGACATGACGGAGGCCGAGATCACGGCGCGTGCGGCCAGGCTGGCCTATGAGCAGGCCGGCGTGGGACCCCAGGACCTCAGCCTGCTGGAAGTGCACGACGCCTTCACCATCTCCGAATTGCTCTACTACGAAGCGCTGGGCCTTTGCGATCGCGGCAACGCGGCGCAGTTGCTCCACAGCGGTGCGACGGCCCTGGGCGGGCGGGTGCCGGTCAATCCAAGCGGCGGCCTTCTCGCCAAGGGACATCCGCCCGGCGCGACCGGCGTCGCACAGATCGTGGAGGTCTGCGAGCAGTTGCAAGGCCGCGCGGGAGCACGGCAAGTGCAGGGGGCGCGCATCGGCCTCACGCAGGTGACTGGCGGCGGTATCTGGGGCGTGGATCACGCCGCCTGCGCCATCCATATTCTTTCGCTCTGATCGGGTCGACATGAACCAGACAAATCCAACCGCGCCTGCCTCGTTGCAAGGCCTTGTCGCCGTCGTGACCGGAGGGGCGAAGGGCATCGGCCTTGGCATCGCCCGCGAGCTTGCGCAGGGCGGCTGCCGCATCGCGCTGTGGGACTTCGACGACGAAGCCCTGCAAACCGCCCAGCGCAGCCTTGCGAGCGAGAGGGTCGACGTGAAGGCCTTCAAGGTCGACGTGAGCTCTGTGGAGCAGGTGGAGTCGACAGTGGCCCAACTGCTGGCGTCCCATGCACGCATCGACATCCTGGTCAACAACGCSGGCATTGGTGGAGACAAGCTTGTTTCCAAGATGGACCTGGCGTTCTGGAGTCGCGTGATCGAGGTCAACCTCCATTCGCAATTCATTTGCTCCAAGGCGGTCTTGGCCCAGATGGCGGAAAACCGGTTCGGACGCATCGTCAATATCGGTTCTCGTGCCTGGCTGGGCAATCGCGGCCAGGCGGCTTATTC
>NZ_JBFTPJ010000792.1:0-2828 GCF_056398445.1 Variovorax sp. 01T439_2 | reverse complement strand
GTCCTTCAGCGGATCGTAGGGCAGGCTCTTGTACAGGGCTGGGTTGAAGGCGATCTGCGACACGCCTGCGAGCACCAGCGTGTAGCCGTCGGCGGGCGCCTTGGCCACGGCGCCCAGGGCCACGAGGCCGTTGGCCGCCGGATTGTTCTCCACCACCACCGCCTGGCCCAGCTGCTGGGCGAGCCGGTCGCTGAGCAGGCGCGCGATCACGTCCGATCCCGAACCCGCGCCCTGCGGCACCACGAGCTTGACCGGCCGTACGGGCCAGGGCGATTGGGCCTGCGCCGCGAGAGGCACGGACAGGAGCGGCGTGCCGGCCAGTGCCAGCATGGAAACGAACGAGCGACGGGTGACGGGGGGCATGGCGTGCCTCTCTCTTGGCATGTTGAAGGAAGAACGGGAGAGCGAAGTGCTTAGCGCAGCGCGCCGCGCAGCGGAAGATCGAACCAGCTGGCGTCGGCGCCGCGAAGGATCTCCAGGCGCGGCGGCCGCCCGTGCGGCACCTGCGGGCCGTGGCCTTCGTCGCTGCCGCCAATCGACAGCCGTATGCGGCTGCCCGCGGCAAAGGTCCACGACACCGGCAGCAGCGCGAAGTCCAGGCGCGCGGGCTCGTGGGGCACCAGCAGCCGGGCCGAGGCACGGTCGCAGGTGTTCACGGGCCAGCTCGCCACGTAGTCCGGCGAATGCGACAGGCCTTCGCGGTGCAAGGCCCGCAGCAGGCCTTCGGTGACGTAGCGGCAGCTGCCGTCGGCCAGCACTTCGCTCAGATAGACGTAGACGGCCGCATCGGTCTCCGACGATGCGAGCAGCAGGCTCGCGCTCACATGGCCCGTCAGTTCGGCGGATGCAGCCAGCGGTGCGCTGGTGTAGTGCAGGTATTGCGCCTGGCGCTCGGTCCAGTCGGGGTAGTAGTGCTCGATGCCGACGGCACCCAGCCGTTCCAGCCGCGTCTGGCGGCCGGTCGAGACGGAGAAGTCGACCTGGTAGCTGTCGCGGCCCGGCGCGGCGGGTGCGTGCAGCGCCAGCACGCCGTTCGCATCGGGATGGACGCGGCAGGTTCCCGCGACTGGCGGCCATGCATCGGCGGCCTGCCACTTCTCGTCGTGGATGGTGAAGTAGTGCACCGGCTGCTCCCTGTCGAGCCCGGTATCGATGCCGCGCAGGTGATGGTCGAAGAAGCGCAGCACTTCGGCCAGCAGCGGAAAGTCCGAGCCGGTCTGCTCGCGCCAGGGCGAGACGTTGCTGCGCGCGCCGTGGTCCCAGGGGCCGAGCAGCAGGCGGTGCTGGTGCCTGGGCAGCGTCAGGAAGCGCGTGATCGCCGAGTTGCTGTAGCCGGCACCGTCGTACCAGCCCGAGACAGAGTAGATCGCCACGTCCTCGGGAATCTGGCGCGCGTAGTGGCCGGGGCTGCACACGTCCAGCGTCAATGCGGGGTCGTGCAGCGTTGCATCGTGCCGGAACGGAAGCTCGCGCGCCATGTCGTTCAGCCGGCAGTTGCTGCGATGCTGGTGCAGCGCCTGGGCCAGCAGCCGGCCATCGGCATCGGCGTCCACCGGCTGCGGCCCCGCGAACAGCGGGTTGCCGTAGTACGCGAACTTGGCAAGGGCAGGGCGGTCGTCCTGGTCGAGCGCGACCATCAGTTCGTCGTAGCGGCCGGTCCAGATGGTCGAGAGCACGCCGCCCACGTAGAGCTGGTCGGTGTAGATGTCGGTCACGGCGAACAGCGGTGCGATGGCCTTGACCGCCGGATGCCGCGTGCTTGCGAGAAACACCGCCGCCGCGCCCAGGTACGAAATGCCGGTCGAGCCGATGCGCCCGTCGCTCCAGGGCTGCTGCACGATCCACTCGGCGACCTCGTGGTAGTCGTCGCGCTCCTTCGGCGAGCGCAATGCGTCGCGCGTGCCGAAGCTCGCGCCGGTGCCCCGCACGTCCACCACCACCACCGCGTAGCCATGCGGCACGAAGAAGTCGCGGTAGCGGCCGCAGTTGGGGCTGGCCTCCACCGTGGGGTCGGTGGTCACGAAGCGCCGGTAGTAGGGCGTGAAGATGACGATGGTGGGCAGGCGGTCGGGCGGCTGCGCGCCATCGCGCGCCTGGGGCAGGTAGTAGTCGAGCGCGATGCGGCAGCCGTCGCGCATCGTGACGTAGAGCGACTCCGGCCGCCCGGGCAGGCCGAAGGCGGGCTTGCGCCCGGCGAGGTAGGCGCTGGGCGGCAGGTGCCAGGCGCCTGGCGTGCTATCGCGGTCCGACATGAGCGGGGTACTTTTCCTGAAGACAGAGGGATGGTGTTGCCACCGTTCCGCCATTCTGGGAATGCGAGCCCGCGTTGAAAAATGCGAAATCCCGATTGATCCATAGGTTGAGCCTATGGAAGGAGGCGATGCTCCACCGCGGCCGAGCAACCTGCCGACACATCAGAACCCGACAGTCGTTCTCAAGGCTTTCTCAGCCGCTGTCCCGGGACGCTCCGTCGGCCTGGAAGAACCCGGCGTCCTGCAGGCTGCGCAGCACGATGTCCAGGATGCGCGCCGTCGTGTCGCTGCGGTGGTGCGCCAGGTACGAAAAGTAGTAGGGCACGTTCGGCACCGCCGGCTTGGCGCGCAAAATTTGCAGGGATTTTTCGGCGACCTGCCGGCGCGTGATCGATGCTGGCAGCATGGCAATCGCATGGCCGGAGGCGACCAACGCCACCATGAGCGAGAGCGAGTTGCAACTGCTGTACTCCTCGAACGAATAGCCGTCCGAGGCCAGCCAGCGCGATGCCGATTCATGCAGGGTCGACGGCGGCGCATTGCAGACGATGCGGTGGTTCAGGGCGTGGGCCGGCA
>NZ_JBFTPJ010000791.1:0-2833 GCF_056398445.1 Variovorax sp. 01T439_2 | reverse complement strand
GGGCCGGGAGACTCGCGGGTGGCCTGCAGTCGGCCGTTCGCGACCTGCGCGAGGTCGGGCCGCCAGCCGGGTACGGGCTCGTTGCGGCCCGCGAGCCAGCCGAACAGCGCACCGACCGGTATGGCGGCGCCCGTGGCGGCCTCGATCAAGGCATCGACAGATTCGAAGCGCCGGATCTCGCTGCCGTTCTTGAGCAGGGCCTGGCCGGGCGACCAGTGCAGTTGGGCCAGGGTGCTGCCGATCGGGCTCGTGAGCGAGAGCTCGCCCGCTTCGGGGGAGCCGCGCAATTCGAACAATGCCGAGAAGGTCTGCACCGGCTGGCTGTCGATGCGCAGCGACATGCGGCCGCTCCAGCTGTCCGCGCTTCGGGGCGCGGAGGGGCCGCCCGCCAGCTGGGCGCAGCCGGCCATCGAGAGCAGCGCGGCCCCGCCCGCGAGCAGGAGGGCGCGGCGGCCGCCATCGGCCAGCCGGGGGGCGGGCACACTCACGGCTTGACCCGCAGGCGCTTGAGCGTTTCCTGCAGGGTCTCGTTCTCGGCGTCGCTCAGCAGGGCTTCCTTCCAGATCGTGACCGCGCGGTCCTTCTGGCCGGTGGCCCAGAGCACCTCGCCGAAATGCGCGCCGATCTCCGGATCGGGCCGGGTCTTGTAGGCCGTCTCGAGGATGCGGATGGCCTCGGTCGTGTTGCCCAGCCGGAATTCCACCCAGCCCAGGCTGTCCGCGATGAAGGGGTCTTCCGGCGCCAGCTGCACGGCCTTCTGGATCAGCGTGCGGGCCTCGTCGAGGCGGATCTTGCGATCGGCAAAGGAGTAGCCGAGCGCGTTGTAGGCGTTCTGGTTCTCGGGCTTGAGCTCGATCAGCCTGCGCAGCAGCCGCTCCATCTCGTCGAGGCGGTTGAGCTTTTCGGCCACCATGGCCTGGTCGTAGACCAGGTCGCTGTCGTTCGGGGCGGCGGCAGAAGCCTGCGCCAGCATGTCGTAGGCCGCCTGGTACTGCTTGGCATCGCGCAGCAGCTGCACTTCGGCGAGGAATTTCTGCTTCTTGTCCTCGGGCGCACGCTCGGGCAGGCCGCGCACGAGTTCGCGCGCCTGCGGCAGCTTGCCCTGGCGCGCCAGCAGGCCCGCGCGGCGCGTCTGCGCGACCACGAGCTCGTCGGTGCCGTCGACGCGTGCGAGCCAGCGCTCCGCGGCCGTGAAGTCCTTGCGGCGCTCCGCCAGCTGCGAGAGCACGAGGTAGGCCTGGGTGGTGCCGCGCTGGCGATCGTCCGGGTCTTTCTGGTTGGCCGCCAGATCGATGTAGCGCTTGAGCGAGGTTTCGGCTGCCGCGTCCTGCCGGGCCTGCGCCTGCAGGCTGCCAAGCAGCAGCCAGGGCTCGGCCAGTTCGGGCCGGGCCGCGGTGAGCGCCTGCAGCTGCGCGGTGGAATCCGCATAGCGGCGGTTCTCGACCAGCACGCGCGCGTAGGCGATGCGCAGGTCGGGCGGCGCCTTCGGGTTGTTGGCCAGGTAGCGCGTGACGATCGGCTCCGCGAGCGGCTGGCCGGGGTCGATCATCTCGAGCGCAAGTGYGGCCGGAGCATCGGAGGCGGGGTCCATCTGCTGGCCCTTGAACGCGGCGTCCAGTGCGCCCGAGGTGTCGCCGGCATTCAGGCGCATGCGGCCGATGGTGGCCCAGGCCAGCGCACCGGTGGCCGGGCTCTTGAGTTCGTCGGCCAGCGCCTGCTCGACCACCGAGGCGGCCTGCTTCTTGTCTGAGGCGCGCGAGTAGTTGCGCGCGATCACCGCCATCAGCAGCGGCTTCTCGATCTGCGGCGTGGCCGCGATCTCGGCCCGCAGCGGCTCCACCGTTTCGCCGATGCGGTTGAGCGCGATCAGTATCTGCAGCTCGATGCGCCGTGCATCACGCGAGTTGGGCAGCGTTTCCTGCCATGCGCGCGAGGCCGCGAGCGCCGCGTCGCCGGAGCGCGACTGCAGCGCGATCTCGACCGCGCGCTGGAACAGCTTGCCGTCGCGCAGCCGCCGGGCTGCATCGAGCACCAGCGCATAACCCGATCCGGGGTCGCCGGAGCGCGCGGTCATCTCGCCCATCAGGATTTCGTAGAACAGCTCGGCCGTCAGTGCGGAGCGCTGGGCCTCGGGGTCGCCGGCCGGCTTCGCGGCGGCTGCGGCAGCGGCCGGCGCCGGCTTGGTGCCGGGGCGGGAGGGTGCCGGCCGTTCGATGATGGGTGCCGGGCTCCTGGGCGCGGCGGGATCGGAGCTTTGCGCATGCGCGGCACAAGCCAGCAGCAGGACGAAAGACGCGGCCGCCGCAAGGCGGTGTCGGCGGAGCGATGGAATCATCGAACCATAATAATCCAAGCTTTTGAGCGAGCACCGCGTGGGGCTTCGTCGCAGCCCGGAGTTTTTATTTCATGCCAGAGCTTCCCGAAGTCGAAGTGACGCGGCGCGGTTTTGCCGAGCGCATTGCCGGTGCACGCATCGATGCGGTCCGCATCGGCAAACCCTTGCGCTGGGCACTCATGGTGATGCCCGAGGCACTGGTCGGGCGCCGCGTGCTGCAGGTGCGCCGGCGCGGAAAGTACCTGCTGATCGACCTGGACCGCGGCCTCCTGCTGCTGCACCTGGGCATGTCGGGCAGCCTGCGCTTCGATGCGGCGCTGCCTGCGCCGGGCGTTCACGACCACTTCGATCTGGTGACCGAACTCGGCACGCTGCGGCTGAACGATCCGCGCCGCTTCGGCGCCGTGGTCTACGTGGAGGACGAAGCCGCGCCCTGGGCCATCAAGCTGCTTGGCGGCCTCGGCATGGAGCCGCTGGGCGACGGCTTCGACCTGGACG
>NZ_JBFTPJ010000790.1:0-2834 GCF_056398445.1 Variovorax sp. 01T439_2 | reverse complement strand
GTGGTGCCCGATATGCACCAAACGCGCGGGAGATCGAGGGGCGAGCCTTGCGTCGCAGGTCGCGCCCACGCACCTCAACGCGTATCAACCGCGAATGARGTCGGCCGCCGTGCGATCCCTTCGATCGCGCGCCTGGAGTTTTTTGCGTAGCCGCTTGATTGGCACATCGACCAGGTGCAGGCAGATAGCGGCCAGCGGGAACGACACGAGGATCACCTCACCCAGAAGCACCCACGGGGGCAGCGAGCGTTCGAAGTCGATGATGTCGATGAGCAAGAAGTGCCAGAGGTAGATGCCGTAGGAAAGGCGGCCGATGTAGACCATCGGCCGCGACGCCAGGAACGGCGTGTCGCGGTGCTCCGCGAGGTGGCAGACGAGCACGAAGGCCGCGAGCTCCGCGAGGGTGATCCGCAAGGTCACCCCCTCCGTGATGCGGACGAAGGGCAAGGACGGAAGAGCGACGGTCAGCGCGAGGCCGATGCAGGCGATGACGACGGTCGGCCGCGACACCTTCAGGCGGGCCAGCGCCGCGATGGCGCCCAGCACAATGCCGGTCACATGCGTGTCGAAGCTGAAGTACGCCTGCTTCCATCCCCAGTTCAAGGCTACGAAGTAACGCCACGCGGTGAAATGGCGACGCTCTTGCAGAGCTAGTCTTGAAGGGCGCGGTCCGCGGGGATCGCGCCCTCATTTTTTTGGAGTCCGCTTTGCAGCGGTGGCTCTCGGCGGCGACCGGACGTTGAACTCACGCTCTTTGCCCCTTAATGATCATAGCGGTGCCGCGACGTCGGCGGCTCCCTTTGTACGGCGGCTTCCGCTGGCAAAGCAGGCGAGGACGAGCGAGAAAATCTCGGCACTGCTGAGATAAGTCCCTGGCATAGAGCCGTCAGTGGGCAGCAAGGGCGACTCCCTATGACAGCGCCCTGGCCGAGACGATCAACGGCCTCCGCAAGGCCGAGTTGATCCATCGCCGTGCGCCGTGGAAGACCAAGGAGGCGTGGAGTTCCAATTGCACATCTTCGATGCAGATACGGGCGAGATCCAATGGCGCCAGATCAAACGCGCGAGACTCACCGAATTCTTCGTCAAGTGCGTTCCAAGCCTGGTCGCAATGGAAGCGTGTGGCGCCTCCTGCTGGGGTAGAAAAATCGGCAACTGGGTCACGAGGTCACGAGGTCACGAGGTCACGAGGTCACGAGGTCATCTGGGCAGCAGGATCACTGCAACATCAGCCAGAATGAAGGTCGCACGCCTTCCTGAATCTCGCAGTGCAAAAAGCCTGTTGCTCTTCTCGGGCGGACCACGTAGACGTTTCAGCTCGGCTTCCGGGTTAACTCCCTCATTCAGGGCTGCTTGTCCCTAAATGAAGTATGACTGCCCCTCGCAAAGGGATTAAAGTCCCTTAAAGCAGTAGTACACTCCTCGTTTAAGGGCCTTGGCGGGAACTTTATCCCTGAATGAGGGACATATCAGTATGAGTTCTGCCGACTTTTTATTCACTCCGACAGTTCAGCGCGTTCTGGCGGCCACCCTGGCCAACCCAGACCGGTCATTCCTGCTGAGTGAGCTCCTGGACCTGGCAGCAGGCGGCAGAGGCGGCGCTCAGCAGCAGATTGAGCGGCTTTTGCAAGCTGGAGTCCTCACTGAGGAGCCTCGGCGGGGGCGTCAGCGCAGCATCCGAGCTAACAAGGACTTCTTCCTGTTTGACGAGCTAAGAAGCATTGCGCGCAAGTCCTTCGGGGTCAAGGAGCCCCTGATGCGAGCTCTTGAACCGTTTGGCGATAGCATACGGGAGGCGTTCGTCTTTGGCTCTGTGGCCAAAGGCTCTGACAACGGCCGAAGCGACATCGACCTGGCCGTCATCGGGCGTGTGGCTTTACGTGAGGTGACCAATGCCCTTCTGGACCTCGAGCAGGAGCTCGGAAGGCCCATTCATCTGAGCTTGTATGACCCAGAGGAGTGGGAAGAACTGATTTCAAGTGACCAAGTCATGGCTCAGATTGCAAAAGGGCCAAAGTTGGAGCTGATTCGCAATGATGAGACCGTCTGAATACGACAACCTCATTAGGACTCGCGCGCTCGAAGAGGTCCCACAGACTCCTGGAGCCATCGAGGGCTTCCTGAAGGATGCGGCAGAGAGCCTCGAAGTGGCTCGGACCGTGGATGTGAAGCGGCCGAAACAGCGCTTCATCCTCGCTTACGAAGGCTTTTACTCGCTAGTCCAGGCAGTGCTCGAGTTCTATAGCGTCCGAACCAAGGAATCTGGCCGCAACCTGGCCATTCTTCGAGCCGCAGCGGACTTGAACCTCGACGCGGACGAAATTAAGCTGGTGAGCGTCGCTCATGGCCGGCGCAACGACACCACGTATCGTTCGCCTTTCCCGCCAATCTCGCGAGCGGAAGCGCAGGCGATGATTGACATCCTTGGCAAGACTCTCCCGGTTGCCCACACGCTCACCGGTGTTCCGGCTCCGGCGGCTGGCCAAGCCTGACTGCGAATGCGTCCGCGAAGGTGAGGGCTGGGCTCGAAGTCAACGGGCGCGTCGCTAACGTCTGGGAGGTGCTCTCGTATATGCCCCGATTTATTTAACATAACATACATTGTATTTGTTATAACTGTAGCGGCTGAGTAGTAATGTCGCGTCTGGCCCGAATAGAAATGTCGCATCGCTGGCACCCGCCCAAGTCACCGCGACATGAAAGGCAGCCGAAGCCCGCGGGAACAACAAGTTGCTGACACTCTGAACAATAAATTGCTGACAAATGAACAACAAATTCAGGACAGCCGCGAAGGTCGAACAACAAGTTCGAGACTGCCGCGGTAAGTGATGCAG
>NZ_JBFTPJ010000789.1:0-2838 GCF_056398445.1 Variovorax sp. 01T439_2 | reverse complement strand
GAATTTCGACTCATGAGCTTCGATCTCGTTCTGTTCGGCGGCACTGGCGATCTCGCATGGCGCAAGCTGATGCCCGCGCTGTTCCAGGCCTTCAGGCATGGCAGCCTCCCGAAAGACGGACGCATCGTCGGCGTGGCCCGCGACGACCTCTCGGACGACCAGTACCGCGAACTGATCCAGTCGCGCTTCAATGCCGTCGAAGGCGCCAAGCGCCCTTCGGCCGAGGAGTTCGAGAAGTTCGCCTCGCTGCTGCACTACCTGCGCATGGACCTGTCCAAGCCGGCCGACTACGCACGCCTTTCCGACCTGCTCAAGCAGCGCAATGCCGACACGGTGGTGATGTACGTGGCCACGGCGCCCGCGCTCTTCACGCAGGTGGTCGAGCAGATCGCCGCGGCCGGCCTGAACGGCCCGTCGACCCGCGTGGTGCTCGAGAAGCCGCTGGGCCACGACCTGGCATCCAACCGCGCGATCAATGCCGCGGTGTGCAAGGTGCTCGACGAGAAGCAGGTCTTCCGCATCGACCACTACCTGGGCAAGCCCTCGGTGCAGAACCTGTTCGCCATGCGCTTCGGCAATGCACTGTTCGAGCCCATCTGGCGCCGCGAGCACATTGCCAACATCCAGATCACCATCGCCGAGGACCTGGGCGTCGAAAAGCGCGGCGCCTTCTACGACCAGACCGGCGCGCTGCGCGACATGGTGCAGAACCATGCGCTGCAGCTGGTCTGCGCGATCGGCATGGAGCCGCCGATCAACTCGCATGCCGACGCCATCCGCGACGAGAAGCTCAAGGTGCTGCGCGCGCTCAAGCCCTGGACGCCCGAGACTCTGGGGCTGCACGCGATTCGCGGCCAGTACACCGCCGGCACGGCGTATGGCGAACGCGTGCCGGGCTACCGGGACGAGCCCGGCGTCGACCCCGAAAGCCGCACCGAGACCTTCGTGGCGCTGCGCACGGAAATCGCCAACTGGCGCTGGGCCGGCGTGCCGCTGTACATCCGCACCGGCAAGCGGCTGGCCTCGCGCGACGCGCGCATCGAGGTCAACTTCAGGCCCACGCCGCATGCGATCTACCGCGCACCGGCCGGCGCCGTCAACAAGCTGGTGATCAACCTCCAGCCCCGCGACGGCCTGGAGCTGCACATGCTCGCGCAGGCGCAGGACAACCGCCGCAGCAACGGCCACCAGAGCGCCGCGCAGCTCGCGCCCGTGCAGCTGGACCTCGACTTCGACAAGCGCTTCGGCGCCGAGCGCGTGGGCGCCTACGAACGGCTGCTGCTCGACGTGATCGACGGCCGCCTGAACCTGTTCGTGCGCAGCGACGAGCAGGAAGAAGCCTGGCGCTGGGTCGAGCCGCTGATCGACAGCTGGGCGTCCGACGGCGGGCCGCGCCCCTACGCCGCGGGCACCTGGGGGCCGAGCGCCTCGAGCGCGATGATTGCGCGCGACGGCTTCTCGTGGAGCGAGGAACAGTAGGCCGGCGCGCTCAGCCGAACTGGATGCAGCGCATGCTCAGCGTGCCCGACTGGAATCCCTCGTAGACCGTTTTCGCGCGCTCGCCCGTTCCCGCGGCGCCGAGCGCGTAGAGAAACGGAAAGTAGTGGTCCGGCGTGGCCACCGCGGTCGAGGCGCCCGCCAGCTTTTCATAGCCGACCAGCGCGCGGTCGTCCCGCCCCGCGAGCGCGGCCTTCACCGCGTCGTCGAACGATTGCGCCCAGGGCCGGCTCGCCACGGGCCCGTCGGGCGTGCCGCGGTCGGTGGCCCGCAGGTTGTGCACCACGTTGCCGCTTCCCATCACGAGCACGCCCATGCTCCGCAACACCGCCAGGTCGCGGCCGACCGCGTAGTGGAAAGCGGCCGGCTGGTCGTAGTCGATGCTGAGCTGGAAGACCGGGATGTCGGCCTTCGGATAGAGGTGCTTCAGCACCGTCCACGTTCCGTGGTCCAGGCCCCACTGTTGGGTGCCGACCACCGCGGCCTGCTTCACCGCGCCGATGGCTTCGCGCGCGAGCGCTGGATGGCCTGGCGCCGGGTACTCGATGYCGAACAGCGCCTGCGGAAAACCGCCGAAGTCGTGGATCGTCTTCGGCCGCTCCTGCATCCCGATGCCGGTGGCGCCGCGGCTCAGCCAGTGGGCCGAAACGCTCAGGATGGCCGAGGGCCTCGGCAGCTCCCCGCCCCAGGCGGCCAGCCGGCGCGTGAAGGCGTTGTCGGCCAGCGCATTCATCGGCGAGCCGTGGCCGATGAAGATGACCGGCATCCGCTGCGATGCGGCCGCGCCCGCGGCGTGCGACAGCGAACAAAGCGTAGCCAGCGTCGAGGTCGCCGCCAGCGCCGAACCCATGAGAAAGCCGCGCCGGCCCAGCGCCGACGGGATCGCCGGGCTGCCGCCGGTGCCTGTGTTCTTCTTCATGGTCATGGCCGCACTCTGCGCCGCCTTGGCGCGCATGTCGGTGCGTTTACGCACGCTTCCAGCTAGATGCGGCCTTCTTCGGCCGCGTGGCAGGCCACCTGCACGCCCCGGATGTTCAGCAGCTTCGGCCGCTCGGCCGAGCAGCGCGCATTCGCATGCGGGCAGCGCGGATGGAACGCGCAGCCGGTCGGCGGGTTCAGCGGGTTCGGCACCTCGCCCTGCACCGGCGTGCGCGCGCGGCCGGTGTGCTTCATCTGCGGAATCGCGTCGAGCAGCATGCGCGTGTAGGGGTGCTGCGGCTCGGCGAAGAGCTTSTGCTTGTCCGCTACCTCGACCAGCCGGCCCAGGTACATCACGCCGACCTGGTCGGCCACGTGCCGCACCACCGCCAGGTTGTGCGAGATGAAGAGGTAGGTCAGGCC
>NZ_JBFTPJ010000788.1:0-5854 GCF_056398445.1 Variovorax sp. 01T439_2 | reverse complement strand
GAGGGGTATCGCACGGCCAAGACCACCTTCGGCTTCAACCTGAATGCGAGTTTCTGATTAGCGATCATGCCCAAGGGCACACCGAATTCGTTCTCGATGCGAGGCATCTGGCGCATGGAAGACCGCTGGGAAGTCACACTTATCCGGCAAGGCCAGCGCCATCGCCGCGTGTTCTTGCTCAGTACGCACGGTGGAGTTCGTGCTTCGTTGAAAGTCGCCAAACAATGGCGCGATGAGATCGAAGCCGAGAAGCCGCTCACGCCTCGCCATGTACAGGCAGCCAAGCCGCGCGTCGATTCGCCCAGTGGCATCGCTGGCGTGACTTGCATCCGTTGTACCCCCGATGGCAAACCGTCGATCTGGCGAGCACAGACGCGCATTGGTGATCGGAACGTCAGCAAGTCGTTCAGCGTCGGGCGCTATGGTGCCCGCGCGTTGGACCTGGCGATCTCCGAGCGTGACAAGCAACTCGAACAAATGAAGCAGTGGCTGGAGTCGCGCCATGCATGACCTTGGGCGCACCGTTATCCGCATGAATTTTGCAGCAGTCCACATTCCTCAGCGCCCTTGAGGTGCATGGGCACCGTAGAAAGCAGGAAGGACGATGGTGATCGACGAAGGATCGATATCCGACCGTTGCGGCGGTCTCTCCACCAGGCCATCCCGCAATTTTCATATGCACTGTCAAAAGTGATAGTTGTCGAATGACATACTTCGTCGCACCCTAGACGCAGATCCAGGCGGAGAACTTTTTGTGGGAGCAGGCCGCCCCTGGGTCCGACAGCTGTTCAGGGCGCAGTCACTCTTGCCTGGCACTGGTTCTGCTCCTATTCGAGCTCTTCAAGCCGGGGACTTCACATCCAACGATGCACGGCCTGAAAGCACGGCACCCAAAAGGATCTGTCATGGAACTCGACGCCCACGTAAACCGCCGCGAACCCGGTCCGCAGACCGTCGGTATGCCTGCATTCTTTCGCATGGCTGACGTGATTCGCATCACTGCACTGAGTCGCGCCACCGTATACCGAAGAATTGCCGAAGGCAAGTTCCCGCCTCCCGTGCACCTGGGAGGCCGCGCCTCTGGATGGCCGCGTGCAGCGCTTCAGCGCTGGATCGATGATCCGGACGGCTATTCGAATTCGCCCATCACGCATCCGAGTCGAATGAACTGAACGAAGCGAGACTCTCCGCGTCCTTCGCGGACCGGACTTCCCTAGCAGATTTGTCAGTTGTCCGAAGTCGAGCTTTGTCGCACGCTCGGCGCAAATCCATGCGGATAACAATTTTTAAGAACCGCCGGATTGGGCTGCGATTGCCGGGGCGAGTCCGAACGGCAGCGCTGCTCTGCTTTGTCCAGAGTCTTCAAGTCAGAAATTCAATGTCCGCAAGCACGCCGCCAAGGCTCGACCCAATTTCAAGGAGTTGTCATGCAATTGGAATCCCATGCCAATCACCGCCATGTTGATCTGTCGAGCGCGACAGGCCCCGCATTTTTTCGCATGGCCGACGTGATACGGATCACCGCACTGAGCCGCGCCACCTTGTATCGCAGGACTGCCGGATGCAAGTTTCCGCCTCAAGTGCATTTGGGCGGACACGCCTGTGGATGGCCGCGTGGGGCGCTTCAGCAATGGATTGATGATCCGGAGGGATATTCGAACTCTCGCGGACTGGTTGATCTAGCCGAGCCCGCTACCTGATGCAGGAGAATCTCGAGAATCCGCTTCGCCATTGGGACGGCCGGGAAGGCATCCCTGCCGCCATAGTCAAGAAGACGCGCGCGGCCTTCCTGGATGCGCTGCGGCAGGTGCGCGAGGCCAACAATGTGGCGGGCGCGGAAGACGCGGCCTATACCGAAGCGGTCGCCCGGGCGGTCTCGGAATTTCTCGAGGTTGTCGGCGCGCTCAACCGCAAGCACGAATTTCTCTACACGCTGGAGCGCGACGAGGTGATTGACGCCGTCGACATGCTTGCCGCGCAACTTTCCGAGGACGCACGAGCCGCGCTCGATCCCGCTCGACGACTGAGTCAACCACCCTTGGCTGTCGGGTGGCCCTGGGCAGCTAGGATGGCCGCGATCGGCCCAGACGGTGCGCTTTCTCGACTGGCGCGACGGCCAGATGCGCCATGGCAAGGTGGTCGCCATGAGGGACACGCAGGTGACTTTGCACGAGGAAGGCACGCGACGCGAGTGGAAGCTGCCCTATGCCGCCGTCGAACCACCGGATCCTGCAAGCCCGCCCGCAACGGCTTCTGCGCGCGCAGCACCACCGCAGAGCATGCCTTCACGGGGCGACTTCCGCTGCGGCGAGAAGGTCTCGTTCGACGACAGCTACCTCCAGCCGCAGGTAGGCGTCATCGTGCGCATCAACCAGCGCACCGCCACCGTCGACACGGGCAACGGGCATTCATGGCGAGTGCCGTTCCACATGCTGCGCCAGGTCTTCGACATCTGATGATTCGGCCGCGGTCAAGAGGGCCGTGAGCTGACGCTTACACAAAGATGAGCCGCGTGATCGTTTCAACGGCGCCATGCGACCCGTCCGCCTCGCTGGTGAGCGAAGTTCGGCGCATTACAAACCTCGGAGTTCTCGACGTGCGGGACCGCCTTTCCGCCGGGAAGCCCGTGTTCGCCCTTCAACTGACCAACTCAAATCGCACCAATGCTTGAACTGAGACCTTCGGAGTTCCATCGCGTCGCTTCCTTATTCGACGATCTTCCGTACGGTCCCAACATCCCCAATTCCGTCATCGCCGGTATCGGGCGTGGCCGCGTATTCGCGAACGATCCGGCGCGGCCAACCGCGGCCCTCGTCTACAAGAACGGCGCCTGCACGCTCGCCGGTGCCGCCGACGTCCGAAAGACCAGATTGGGCGGCCCGCGGTCCTGAAGGCCCTGGAGTCAACCGTCGAAGGGATGTTTCCAGGTGGCTTGGCAGAAGGTGTGATGGGGATGTCATCAAAGGCCTTGAGGCCAGCGGCTTTGTGGCCATCGGCGGGACGAAGGTCGACTACCTGGATGCAATGGCAACCGAGGCAACCGACGGTCTGTGGCCCTATATGCCGTTTTGCTTCGCCGAGCTGAGTACGAGCACTTTTCCCCGGAGACGCCTTGGCGATGGCATGTGCCGAGCCAGTTCGTGCTTTCGCATGTGACTGTTCTGGGACAGGTCAGATGGGACCGGCTTGCGGCTCGAGGTTCAAGTTGTCGGCCGAGCCCGTCACGGTTTCCACGTAGTTGAACGACGATTTCCTGTGCTTCGAGGGGCGACGCTTCAGAACGCTCTGATGCGCAAAATGCTTGCACAGGGGTTTGAGCACCACATCCAGTCGCGCAGCGCGGGTCAGAGGTGCGGCAAGAACACCTGGCAGAACTGCTCATACGCGGTCTGTGGCGAATATGTCCTGTCATGTGCCAAGTAGCCGTCCATGTCGCTCAAGAACTTGCGCGACTTCATTCGGCGCACCAGCTCTGCTTCGATGTTGGCAGCGCTGAACGTGCTGCCCTCCTGCCTCATATAGAAGCGGAAGGCTTCGCCGACTCGACCCGGGTTCACCTTGGAGACCGCATGGGGCTGTTGCGATGTCTCCCACGCCCAGACGATGTCGAACAGGTCTCGACCGTGTTCGCGCTGGAGCAGCGCGCGCAGCTTTGTGCCGAGCATCTCGTCGAGGTCGTATGACGCCACGGCAATCGCCGCGTCAGAACTCGTGGGGTCGTAGGTGTATGTGCTGCGGATGATTTTTGACTTGGCCACCAGGTTGCGAACAGTCAACTGAATGTCCGTCATCACCGACTCGACCGGATTACCAAGAAGCGGCTTAAGTACTCGTGTGAGTGCCTTCTTGATGTGGCCGGGCGGACGGTCGCCCACCAGCACCAAGTCGATGTCTTCCGAATACCTGCTCGCCGGTGCGAGGTGCGCCTTGTGAAGCACCGTGCCTCCGCGCATTGCGACTTGGCCCGTCAAGAACTTGTCCTCGAAGATGGCGGCCACGGCCTGGCTGATGAGGTAGTCCTGTTCAACCGCTCCACGGAGCCACTGGCCGCCACTGCGCTAGTTCCTGCACGCTGATCATCCTCGCATCTCCTTCAGTAGTTCGTGCTGGTTCGACGTGTACTCGATGGCCCATTTGCCGTCGACCAGGTGCATGGTGGCTTGGTCATCTCGGGGCGTGACCAGCGGCTGCACACTGCGCCGTTGCTGATGCAGCCAGCTGGCGACCGTATCTGCCAAGCGCCCCCCTCCGAGCTGGTCGAGCACGAACCCGAAGCGCTGGACGGCCGGCACTTGGTTCAGGGCCCTTACAGCGTCGCGCACGCCGACCGACGTCATCTTCGGTAGGAGGTCGTGGGCAATCCGAGCGACGGCCTCCAGTCCGCCCACGGTGTTTTGGTGTCGAATGAGGTCAAGCACGGTGGCTTCACGAGTGCTGATGCGCATGCGCGCCATCTTGGTCCGCTCGTGAACCACGGGGGTGTCGCCCAAGGCCTTCTTGACAACGAATTCCACACGCAGCTTGCCCACTGCAAGCGGCCGCCGCGGCCGGCTCACCATGACTTGAGTGGCTTGATAGGCGTAATGGGACGAACCCCAAAAGCGTGCGGCGCTCAGAAGGGCCAGGTAGTACGCTGGTTCCTGGTCGCGCATGAGGTCATCCAGCCACCAGTCGACTGGTGGGGCGCCATAGTGCGCTTGCTCCGGAGGTACGCTGAGCCAGCGGGCCGCGTTCTTCTGGGCCAATACGATGCGTCCCGCCCTGGAAAGGCGCTGCAGCGCCATCTGGGACGCGGGGCCGCCCGGTTCGCGGCCCGTGTGGCGGGCGAACTCGTCTTCGCGGAACAGGTACCGAGCCTGCGACTGAAGATTGCGCAGCAACTCTGCGCTTCTTTCCTGCCCAACGGGGAAAGCTTGTGTGGGGGGCGTGGGGGCCAAAATGGAAGGCCTCTGAGTTCAAAAGCGTTTGCGAATATTTTCGTTTTTTGTATATTTACGCAAACGTTCTTGCACACCGGACGTCGAACACCCTTGGGTCACCGCACGCGTGAACACGGAAATGAGCTTGCACGTGCTGGCTTACAACCTGAGGCGCATGATCGCGATCCTGGGTATGAACCAAACGATGAAGGCGACAAGGCCTATTGGGGGAGTGAGGCTCTTCAATCGCCATTGCAACGCTCTCGGCGACCCAGGAGCATGCCAGGTCACCCGTTTCTGCGGCGAGGCCACTGGACGACTTCGTGACGCCGATCACGGCCTCGCGGTCACCGAAGCTGTTTCCACACGACCTCGGCCACGAGCGGACTTTCGTTCCATCGCCCCAATACTCGCGCCCGGCGGAAAGCTCAGGCCTTCCTGAGCGTTGTGTGCTCGGGTTACTGCGGGTAACATCTCGCCAGCACCATAGAAAACGGCCAACGAGCGGGTGCAAAAAAACATAAGCGGCGGTACTCCTCCCGGGAGACGCCTCGGGTAGTCGAGGGTTAGGGCGGTACAGGCTAATCAGGTCGCGCGCCCGTTGGAGGGAATCCGGATGCGAACCTGGGCGAAGGTACTCGATTGGGTTGGTGTTGCCATCTTCGGGATTGGCGCACTTGCGATGGCTCGCTATCCGCGGGCCTCACCGCTGGTCATGGTGATTCACTTGCTGCCGCTTGGCGCGGCACTGATTGCCTTTCGACAGGACTCCTCCCGCCTTGCCGTCGTGGTGGCACTCCTTCTCAACGGCCTGTGGATGGCCGGCTTGTCCGCAGGAATTACCTTCATCCTGTGGTCGCTCCCGCTCCGAGAAGGCTTCTTCATCGCGGTCTTCGTTGCCCTGCTGGCAATGCCTTGCCTGCTCAATCTTCTTG
>NZ_JBFTPJ010000787.1:0-2847 GCF_056398445.1 Variovorax sp. 01T439_2 | reverse complement strand
GCGCTGCACCGGCTCGAATCGCCGCGCGCGGTGTTCGAATGGCTGGTGCAGCTGCGCGACCAGCTGGCCGCGCCGGCCCACAAGAAAAACGAATCCCCGAGGAGCGATGGATGAGCGAGCTGCAATTGTCGAAAGCACCCGAGGACCGCGCGGGCCTGTCCATTTCCGGGGCAGCCGGGCCCGCCGACCAGGCGCCGGTCGACCCGCGCGTTGCGGCTTCCGGTGCGCCGCGCGGCTTCGGGCCGCCGGCCGAACCCTCGCTCAACGTGGGCGTGATCGGCAACTGCGCCTACAGCGCGCTCATCGATGCACGCGGGCGCGCCGTGTGGTGCTGCCTGCCGCGCTTCGACGGCGACCCGGTCTTCAACGCGCTGCTGCACCCGGGCGAGGAGGCCGGCGCCTGGGCCATCGAGATCGAGGACTTCGCCTCGAGCAAGCAGTGGTACGAACCCAATACCGCGGTGCTGCGCACGCAGCTGTTCGACAGCGCCGGCCAGGGCATCGAGATCACCGACTTCGCGCCGCGCTTCTACAGCCGCTCGCGCTACTTCCGGCCGCTGATGATGGTGCGCCGCGTGCGGCCGATTGCCGGCGCGCCGCGCATCCGCGTGGCGCTCGATCCGCGCTTCCAGTGGGGCGCCTCGGGGCCGCTGGAGGTCACGCGCGGCAGCAACCACATCCGCTACGTGGGGCCCGACGTGACACTGCGGCTCAACACCGACGCATCGATCTCGCACATCCTTTCGCGCCAGCCCTTCGTGATCTCGCGCGAATACAACTTCATGTTCGGCGTCGACGAAACCCTGCTCGACGRCATTGCCGACACCGCGCGCAGCTTCGAGCAGGAGACCATTTCCTACTGGCGCACCTGGAGCAAGCGGCTCGCGATTCCGTTCGAATACCAGGACGCGGTGATCCGCGCGGCCATCACGCTCAAGCTCTCGCTCTACGAGGACACCGGCGCCATCGTCGCCGCCATGACCACCAGCATTCCCGAGGCGCCGGGCAGCCAGCGCAACTGGGACTACCGCTACTGCTGGCTGCGCGATGCCTTCTTCGTGGTGCGCGCGCTCAATTCGCTGAGCGAGGTGGGCACCATGGAAGACTACCTGCGCTGGCTCGGCAACGTGGTGATCGGCTCGCACGGCGAGCACATCCAGCCGCTGTACGGCATCGGTCTGGAGCGCGAGCTGCCCGAGTCGATGGTCGAGAACCTCGCGGGCTACCGCGGCATGGGGCCGGTGCGCGTGGGCAACCAGGCGCAGGAGCACTTCCAGCACGACGTCTACGGCAACATCGTGCTCGGCGCGGCGCAGGCCTTCCACGACCACCGGCTGCTCGCGCGCGCGGGCCGGGCCGAGTTTCCGCACCTCGAGGCCGTGGGCGAGCAGGCGATCCGCGTCTACGGCACGCCCGATGCGGGCATGTGGGAGCTGCGCACCCGCGCCCGCGTGCACACCAGCTCCGCGCTCATGAGCTGGGCCGCCTGCGACCGGCTCGCCAAGATCGCGCGCGCGCTGGCGCTGCCCGAACGCGCCGCCTACTGGCACGGCCACGCCGCGCGCATGAAAGAAGAGATTCTGGCCAAGTCGTGGTGCGAGGAGCGCCAGGCCTTTGCCGAAAGCTTCGGCGGCCATGAACTGGACGCCAGCATCCTGCTGATGGTGGAGGTGGGGTTGATCGACGCGCGCGACCCGCGCTTCATCTCGACTGTCGACGCCATGGAAAAGTCGCTCTGCGACGGCCCGTACATGCGCCGCTACGAGGCGGCCGACGACTTCGGCAAGCCCGAGACCGCCTTCAACATCTGCACCTTCTGGCGCATCGACGCGCTCGCCAAGATCGGCCGCAAGGCCGAGGCGCGCCAGATCTTCGAGACCATGCTGGCGGCGCGCAACCCGCTCGGCCTGCTGTCGGAAGACACGCACCCGGTCACGGGCGAGATGTGGGGCAACTTTCCGCAGACCTACTCGATGGTCGGCATCATCAATGCCGCTGTGCGGCTGTCGGCGCCGTGGGACTCGTGCATATGAGCGCCGCGCCGGGCCGCCCCAAGCAAGCTCGCCCCCGCTTGGCGGGGAGGCGCGCAGCGCCAGGGGTGCACCAATGAGTCGCCTCGTTGTCGTCTCCAACCGCGTGGCCGACCCGCGCAAGCCTGCCGCGGGCGGCCTGGCCGTGGCGCTCGGCGAGAGCCTGCAGCAAAGCGGTGGCATGTGGTTCGGCTGGAGCGGCCAGATCGTCGAGAACGGCCCCACGGGCGAAGGCGAGCTGCACATGCTGCAGGCCGGCAAGGTCACGCTGGCCACCATCGACCTCGGCCGCGAGGACCACGACAGCTACTACCTGGGCTACAGCAACGACGTGCTGTGGCCGGTGTTCCACAACCGCCTCGACCTCGCCCACTTCGAAGCCGGCTTCATCGGCGGCTACCGGCGCGTGAACCAGCTGTTCGCGCGCAAGCTCAAGCCGCTGCTGAAGGATGACGACATCATCTGGATCCACGACTACCACCTGATGCCGCTCGCGGCCGAGCTGCGCGGCATGGGCTGCAGGCAGCGCATCGGCTTCTTCCTGCACATTCCGCTGCCGCCGCAGATCATCATCGCGGCCGTTCCGCAGCACGAGTGGCTCATGCGCTCGCTGTTCGCCTACGACCTGATCGGCTTCCAGGCGCAGCAGGACGTGCAGCATTTCGAACACTACGTGCGCAACGAGGCGCATGGCGAATACCTGGGCGACGAGATGTACCGCGCCTACGGCCAGACGGTGCGCTGCAGCGCCTTTCCGATCGGCATCGACGTCGACGAATTCGCGGCGCTCACGCACGCGAAGGAATCGCGCGACATG
>NZ_JBFTPJ010000786.1:0-2848 GCF_056398445.1 Variovorax sp. 01T439_2 | reverse complement strand
GGCCGAGGGCGCCGCTTGCGGCGGGACTTGCGCGGAGCGATGGCGCCGTGCAAGCCCTGGAGGTTCAGCGCTGGTCCGGAGAGGTCATCAACCTGCGCCGGTCGTCGCCGCCGCGCTGGCCTGGCTGAAGCTGCGGCTGCTGCTGCGGTGAAGGCGGTGCAGGCGCGAAGCCGCGCTGCTGCTGGAGGGCGCGCACCTGCGCTTCCTGCGCCTGGCGCATCGCGTTCTGCTGGGCCTGCTGTTGCGCCTGCACGGCGCGTTGCTGYATCTCCTGCTGCTGGCGCAGCATCTGTTGCTGGGCCAATGCCTGCTGCTGCGCCGCGCGCTGTTGCTGCTGCATCTGCTGCATTTGTTGTTGCTGCTGCAGGGCTTGCGCCTGGGCGCGCTGCTGCGCCTCCTGCTGCTGCCGCAGCGCCTGTTGCTGCTGTTGCTGGACCTGCAACTGCTGCTGCTGCTGCTGCTGCTGCTGCCGCTGCTGTTGCCACTGGTCATGCGCGCCGCGCTGCTGCCAATCCTGCTGCTGGCGCAAGCCCTGCTGGCGCTGCCATTCCATTTGCTGCTGCTGCTGTTGTTGCTGCATCGCCTGCACCTGCTGCGCCTGCTGCATCTGCCGGGTTCGCCGTGCCTGCTCGTAGCGCAGTTCCTGCTGTTCGCGCGCCATCAGCTGCGTCGGCGGCAGCGCAGCGGCCGGCCGGCCGAAGCCGCCGCCGAAGCCTTGCATCGGGACGCCCGGCGCCGGCGCCACCGGCACCCGCGCGAAGCGGTCGTCCGGCAGCCGCACCAGGTCGCGCCGGCCGAAGGGGCCGCGGCCGAAGCGGTCGGCCGGCAGCACGGTCACGGCGCCCGCCATCTGCTGGTTGGCATAGAAGCCGTTGCGCAGCTCGGCCTGGCGGTTGCGGTAGGCCGCCATGCGGTTCACCTGGTCGAGGTAGCGCTGGCTCGCGTCATAGCCGGGCCGCCATGCCTCGCCGGGGGCCAGCGGGAACCAGCCCACGCCGCTGCGGCCGTTGCCGATCTGCAAGGCGGCATTGGCGCCGCTGCCGCCCACGAAGCCCACCAGCGCGGGCGAGTACACGGGCCGTGCGGCCGGCCGCCCCGGCACCCAGGCCCAGCGCGGTCCCAGGCGCGCCCAGCGGCCATAGTGGAAGGGCGCAAAGCCCCAGGGCGCAGCGTCGACCCAGGTCAGGCCCCAGGGTGCGATGTTGACCCACTGGCCGTCGCGGTAGGGCGCCCAGTCGGCATCCACGCTGCGCGGGAACCAGACATCGCCGTAGGTCGGGTCGCTCTGCCAGTCGCCGTAGGCGTCGAGCTGCTGGTAGCCGACGACTTCGCGCGACACATAGCGTGCGGAGATCGACTGGTCCTCGATGCGGTTGCGCTCGGCCACCCAGGCATCGAAGCTGCCGCTTTGCGCCGGCGCGCCGCCCACCGCGGCCAGGTTGCGGCCCGACACGGTGAGCTGCTGCCGCGCACCCAGCGATTGCGATTCGCCGTTCTCGCCGTGCAGCGTGACGCGGCCCGAAGCCACTGCGATCCAGGTGGTGCCGGCAGCGGGGTCGGCCGCCACGCGGTATTCGCCGGGCGCATCGATCACGACCGCGAGGTTGCCGGTGTCCACCTCGACACGCTGGCCCGCCAGCTCGTCGCGCACGCGCAGCTGCAGGTTGCCCTGGCTCGCGGTGAGGCGCACGGTGTCGTCGTCGAGTTCGGAGAATTCGATGTGCGTCTGCCCGTCCATGCGCAGCGCCGCAGAGCCGATGTGGACTTCGGCGCGCGCATTGCGGTCGGTCCAGAGCCGGTCGCCGGTGGTGAGGGGGCGGTTGGGCTGCGCGTCGTACCAGCTGTCTTCGCCGGCGGGCGCGAAGCTCACGGTGCCCTGCTGCAGGTTCAGGCGCGCCACGCGTCCCGGCGGGTCCTGCTGCGCGCTGGCGGCCGCACCGAGGCACAGCAGCACGAGGCCGAGCAGCCATCGGTGCCATGGCCGGTGAAGATCGAGAAAGGCGGGGCGGTTCATGGTTTGTCTCCGGTTCCCGGGGGCGGATGAAAGCGGTGGATATGTAACGCGCGAGAATCCGCTGCCGCTGTCAGCGCATGTCCCTTGCTTGGTGAAGCGCGCGCACATTCGGCAACCGCTTGTAATCGAGGACTCGGCATGAAAAACAACAAGAGCGCCTGTGCACCGGGCGAATTGCGCTACCCAAACCATAGCGCGGCGCAATGGACCGCGGCGCTCGCGTGCGCCGCCATGGCCATGGCCGCCGCGCCCGCGCACGCGCAGCTCGCGCGCAAGCCTTCCTACTACCAGCAGCAGAACAGCAACAAGTCCRCCCCGGAAGGCGCACAGCTTCCCGCGCGGCCGGCTGCGCCCGCCTCGCTGCCGGCGCTGCGCAGCCGCGGCGACTTCGACACGCTGGCCCGCGTCTACGACGCCGGCACGCCGATGCAGCTGGCCCACGTGCTGTTCGCCGTCGACCGCCGGGCCCGGCCCGTGCGCACCTACTACATCGACACGCCGCGCTACCAGCTGCATGTGCGCTTCGTGCGCGAGACCGGGCTCGCGCCGCGCGCGGGCAAGCGCGAGATCGACCGCAACTACCTCGTGCCGGACCGCCGCTTCCTGTTCGGCACGCTGAGCTGGCAGCAGAACATCGGCAGCTTCACCTACGAGTTCTGGGAAGGCGACCGGCTCACTCCCGCGCTGCTGCGCGAGGCCGATGCACAGGTGAAGGCCGGCTTCTTCGCGCCCGTGAAGTTCAAGACCAATTCCACGCTGCACGAACGCATCGCGAACGAGGCGGGCGTCGACTTCGTCAGCCAGGAGGCGCTGATCCGCGAGCAGCCCTACATT
>NZ_JBFTPJ010000785.1:0-2853 GCF_056398445.1 Variovorax sp. 01T439_2 | reverse complement strand
CGTGTGCGCCGAGTGAGCGCACGAATTTGCGGCAAGGACCTCGGGTCAGAAGACCTTGCTGAGGAATCGCTGGATGCGCGGGTCCGCGCAGTTGCCGAAGAACTCGCCGGGCGGCGCGGCCTGCACGATGCGCCCGCCGTCCATGAACGCGACCTTGTCGGCGACCGCCCGCGCGAAGCCCATTTCGTGGGTGATGCAGATCATCGTCATGCCGTCCCGCGCCAGCAGGATCATGGTTTCGAGCACTTCCTTGACCATCTCCGGATCGAGTGCCGACGTGGCCTCGTCGAACAGCATGACGGAAGGATTCAGGCAGAGGGCCCGCGCGATGGCGACGCGCTGCTGCTGTCCGCCCGAGAGCTGGGCCGGATAGGCCGATGCCTTCTCGGCGAGCCGGACCTTGTCGAGGTACGCGAGTGCGGTCTGCCGGGCCTCCTGCCGTGAGCGGTGCCGGACCCAGCGCTGTGCCAGGGTGCAGTTCTCGAGCACGGTGAGGTGCGGAAACAGGTTGAACTGCTGGAACACCATGCCGATGTTGGCGCGTACCAGATCGGCATGGCGCATGCGCGGCGAGACCGCGACGCCGTTGACCGTCACGGTGCCGCTTCCGTAGCCCTCGAGTCCGCTGATGCACCGCGCGAGCGTCGACTTGCCCGAACCCGAGGGGCCGCACACGACCACGCGCTCGCCGGCGGCGACGCTCAGATGGACGTCGCTGAGCACCTGGTGCGCGTGGAAATGCTTGGACAGCCCCGCGACCGAGACCATCGGGTCGAGAGAGCAGATGGCTGTGCCCATGCTCAGGCTCCCCGCCGATAGAGCAGGGCGGCAGGGCTGTCGCGCCAGGCGCTCAGTTCCCCGGTGCTCACGCGGGTGCGCCCATAGACCATCCAGGCATCGTCGACCGTGCCGATGAACTGCTTCACATAGAGGCGCTCGGGGTGCTTTTCCGCGGCCGAGGCATAGCCGCGGCCGACCGCGTACTTTCCGTCCAGCACGCCCTGCGTGACCTCGGCGACGGTCTCCACGAATTCGATCTGCGGCCACTGGCGGCGGTCGATGTACGGCAGGGTGGGGCGCATGACCGCGAGGGACGTGGGTTGCGCGGCATCGTGGCGCTGGAGGATCGCCAGATCCTGACTCGGCGAGATGAAGGTGTCGATCAGGTGGAGGCCGACGAAGCACTTCGCGACCGTCGAGGCGGCCGCGGGATGCACCGCGCACTGGATCATGAAATCGGCCTCGCCCCGAAGCACGGCACCGGCGCCGCGCTCGAAATCGGGGACCAGGTCCAGGATCGCGGTGTCGCGAAGGCCGTGAAAGTCGAGGTAGCGGCGCGCCACGAATTCGTGGTTGCTGCCTGCCGGGCCCAGGGTGAGGAATTTCATGCGTTTGCTTGGGTTCAGTGGGGACGATGCAACGAGGCCTCGAGCGCGCGCACGCCGCGCAGCAGGACGTAGTTGATGGCGAGATAGACGAGGCCCGCGCCGAGAAAGATCTCGTAAGGCGCGTAGGTCTCGGCGGTGAGCAGGCGGGCGCTGCCCGTGAGCTCGAGCAGGGTGACGGTGCTGGCGAGCGAGGTCGCCTTGCAGGTCAGGATGATCTCGTTGCCGAAGGCCGGCAGCGCCGCGCGCACCGCGAGCGGCAGGTCGATCAGGCCGAAGGCCTGGGCGCGGCCGAGCCCCAGGACGCGGGCGGCCTCGCGCGTCCCCCGCGGGATCGCGGCCAGTGCGGCGCCCAGTGTCTTGCCCGTGTAGGCGGCCGAGTTCAGTCCCAGGGCGATCACCACGCACCAGTAGGGATCGCGCAGCACGGGCCAGAGCACGGAATGCCGGATCAGGTCGAACTGGCCGGCCCCGTAGTAGAGCAGGAACAGCTGGACCAGCGCGGGGGTCCCGCGAAAGAAGAGCACGTAGGCATGGGCCGCCGCGCGCAGACCGGCGGCCCGCGCGTTCCGGCCGAGGGCAACGGGGATCGACAGGGCCGTGCCCAGGAGGATGACCCAGGCCGTGAGTGCGAGCGTGAGCCCGGCGCCCTCGACCAGCGCGGGCAGCACGGACCACAGAAGGGTGATGTCGAACATGGGATCAGGCGGCCAGCGGGCGGGCGGCTCGGCGCTCCGCCCACTCGAGGCACAGCGTGGCGAAGCCGGTCAGCGCAAGATAGATGCAGGCGGCGGCGAGGTACATCGTGAACGGCTCGCGCGTCGCGCCGGAGGCCTCCGCGGCCTTGCGCATGAGTTCGTCGCACCCGACGATGGAGACGATCGAGGTCTGCTTGAGCAGAACGATCGACTGGTTGCCGAACGGGGCGAGGGCGAAGCGGGCCGCCTGCGGCAGCACGACGGTCCACAGCGCCTGGGCGCGCGACAGTCCGAGCGTCCTCGCGGCCTCCCGCTGGGTTTTCGGGACCGCCAGCAGCGCGCCCCGCGCGATCTCGGCGGCATAGGCGCCGAACGAGAGCGCCAGCGCGGCCACGCCGGCGAGGAAGGTATCGATCTCGACATAGCGGCCGGTGAGCGCGGCGAGCGTGAGCGAGCCGCCAAAGAAGACGGCGAAGACGATCAGCAGGTCGGGAATGCCCCGGACCACCGCGGCGTAGCCGTTGCCGGCGGCCCGCAGAACGCGGTGGCCCGAGAGCTGCAGGCCGCAGACGGCGGCGCCGAACAGCGTGCCGAGCAGCAACGCGGCGGCCGCGAGCTGCAGCGTCGCGAGCGCGCCCAGGAGCAGCTGCCCGCCAAAACCATGGAGGATGTTCATCGGGGGTCGCGGCGCCTACATCAGCTTGAACGGGAAGTACTTCGCCGTGATGCGGTCGTAGGTGCCGTCGGCCCGGATCGCTTCCAGCGCGGCG
>NZ_JBFTPJ010000784.1:0-2858 GCF_056398445.1 Variovorax sp. 01T439_2 | reverse complement strand
AGGCGCAGCAGGCCGAAGTAGTTGATGTCCATCTCGGCCTTGGCCACGTCGGTGCCGCGGCGCGCGCCGATGCCGAAAGTGCGGTGGACCTCGGCGTTGTTGATCACGATGTCGACCTTGCCGCCGATGGAGCCCGCGAGCTCGGTCACCTGCCGGCCGTTGGTCAGGTCCAGCGGCACCAGCGTGACCTGAGGCAGCGCCGAGATGTCGTCCAGCCCCTCGCCCATCTTCTTCCACGGCTCGGCATGGCCGACCCAGACGATGTCGGCGCCGGCCTTGACCAGCGCGCGCACGATGGCCTGGCCGACCTCTGTCTTGCCGTCGGTCACCAGCACCTTGCGGAACTTGGGGTCGCTGGTCATTTCACGCAGCATCTTGTCGTCGGCCATGTGGGGACTCCCTTCAAACGGAAAACCAATGAGAACGGCCTGGCCGGCGCGGTCGAGACGGGCGCCCACGCGCACTCTTTGCGGCGCATCGCCGACCTCGCCATGCAGGTGGACCATGAGCGTCGGGCCGGCATCCAGGTGCACCAGGCCCAGCCGCCAGGGCAGCCGCTCGCGGAAGAACAGGTCGTTGCTGTGGTGCAGCGTGGTGCTGCCGAGCAGTTCGCCCTCACCGCTTTGCGCTCGCCAGCGCAGAGCAGCCGAAAGGCACTTGTGGCAGACCTCGCGCGGCGGGTACTGCACCGTGCCGCATCGGTCGCAGGTCTGCAGCTCGAAGCGGCCTTCGGCAGCGGCGGCCGTGAGGCCGAGCGCCACGCGGCCGCGCGCGCCGGGCGGCAGGTTCATCTGCCGGGTGCGCAGCACCGGGTTCTTGCGCGGAGGGCGCATCAGGGGCATCGTCATGCGGGTCTCCCGAGAATGACGGCGCCCGTACAGAGGCAGCGGTCGTAGGTCACCATGCCGAAGCCGGCGACGAGGCCCAGTTGCGCGTCGGGCACCGCCCGAGGGCCGGCCTGGCCGGTCAACTGGCGGATCGCCTCGACCATGCCGAGGAAGCCGCCCGCCGCACCGGCCTGCCCGCCCGAGAGCTGCCCGCCGCTCGTGTTGTTCGGAAAGCTGCCGTCGAAGGTCATCGTGTTGGCCTGCACGAAGGCCGCGCCCTCGCCCTTTTCGCAGAAGCCCAGGTCCTCGAACTGCATCATCACGATGACCGGATAGTCGTCGTAGGTCTGCACGAAGTCGAGCGCGGCGGGCTGCACGCCGGCCTGCGCATACAGATCGTCGCGGTCCATGCGCCAGCCGCCCTGCACCATCACCGGATCCTCTGCATAGGCGTTGTGCCGCTCGATGGCGCCGCGGATCACCACATGCGCCAGGCCCAGGTCGCGCGCACGTTCCTCGCTCATCACCAGGAAGGCGTCGGCGCCCGCGCAGGGCATCACGCAGTCGAACAGATGGATCGGGTCGGAGATGGGCCGCGCGGCCATGTATTCGTCGAGCGTGAGCGGCTTCTTGAACATCGCGTTCGGATTGCCGAGCGCATTGGTGCGCTGGTCCACGCAGATGCGGCCGAAGTCCTCGCGCCGAGCGCCGTAGGTGCGCATGTAGTTGGCCGTGATGAACGCGAAGATCGAGTTGGGTCCGCCGGAACCGTAGGGATAGCTCGCATCGCGTGCGAAGTTGCTGAAGCTGCCCAGCGTCTGGCGGAAGGAGTCGACGTGGTTGGTGTCCGCGCCCACGCAGGCCACGATGTCGGCATCGCCCGCCTGCACGGCGCGCGCCGCGCGGCGCAGGCACATCACGCCCGAGGCACCGCCCGTGGGCACATGGTCGAGCCAGCGCGGCGAAAGGCCCAGGTGCTGCGTGACGCCCACGGCCGTGTCGGGCGCGAGCGAGAAGCTGCTGAGGCACAGGCCGTCGATCTGTTCCTTGGCCACGCCGCTGGCTTCGACCAGCGCCTCGATGGCCTGCCCGATGAACCAGTGCGCCGTGCGCGTGGAGTAGCGCACATAGGGCACGGTGATGGGCACCGCCACCGCGACGCCTTCGTAGGAGAGCCGTCGTTTCGTCATGCCTGCCTCTTTTTCATGGAGCGCGTGTCGATGCAATGGCTCTGGCCCGGCAGCGAGTGCGCCATCTCGCGCAGCTGGCCGCGCTGGATCTTCTGCGACGGCGTGAGCGGCAATGCGTCGACGAAGGCGACATAGCCCGGCGCCTTGTAGTAGGCCAGCTGCGCGAGCGCATGCTGCACGATGCTCGCGGCAAGTTGCTCACGTTGCGCGGCATCGGCGTCTTGGCGCATCACGATGCAGGCCAGCACCTCGTCGCCGCGCACCGCATCGGGCGTGGCCGCCACGGCCGAGGCCTTCACGGCCGGATGCTGGTTGAGCACGCTCTCCACCTCGACGGCCGAGATGTTCTCGCCGCTGCGACGGATCACGTTCTTCTTGCGGTCGACGAAGAAGAAGTTGCCTTCGGCATCGCGGCGCACGAGGTCGCCGGTGTGGAACCAGCCATCGGCCCAGGCTTCGCGCGTGGCTTCGTCGTCCTTCAGGTAGCCCGAGAAGAAATAGCGCTTCGGGTCTTCGCCGGCCGAGCGCACCAGCAGTTCGCCCGGGGCATCGACACCGACTTCGTTGCCGTCCTCGCCCACGAGCCGGATCTGCACGAAGTCTTCCTGCCGCCCGAAGCAGCTCGTGCCCACGATCCGCGGCTCTCGGTTGGCCATGATGCAGGCGGCCGCGCCGGTCTCGGTCATGGCCCAGGCCTCGACCAGCGGAAAGCCGAAGCGCTCTTCGAAAGGCGCATGGTTCTTGCGGTCGACGCCGGCGCCGAAGCCCCAGCGGATCGCGTGGTCGCGGTCGGCCGCCGATATGGGTGCGGAAAGCAGCATCGCGGGCATCACGCCCAGGT
>NZ_JBFTPJ010000783.1:0-2861 GCF_056398445.1 Variovorax sp. 01T439_2 | reverse complement strand
CACGTGCTGCGTGCTGCCGATGCCCGACGATGCGTACTTGAAGCCGCCGGGCTTGGCCGCCATGGCCGCCAGCAGGTCCTTCACCGACTTGTAGGGCGAGCTGGCCGAGACCACCAGCACGTTGGGCATCACGGCCACCAGGCCGATCGGCTGCAGGTCTTTCAGCGGGTCGTACTTGAGCTTGAGAATGTGCGGCGCCACCGCCTGCGCGGTGTTGGTGGCCAGCAGCAGCGTGCTGCCGTCGGCCGCGGCGCGCGCCGTGAGCTCGCCGGCAATGGTGTTGGAGGCGCCGGGCCGGTTCTCCACCGTCACGGGCTGCTTGAGCACCGGCGCGAACTTGTCGGCCAGCACGCGCGCCAGGATGTCGGTGCCGCCGCCGGGCGAGGCGCCGACCAGGATGCGCAGCGGCTTGTCGGGATAGGCCGGCTGCTGCGCGCCGGCGGTGGCGGCCATCAGCGCCAGCGCAGCCGCGCCCGCGGCGCGGGCCAGAAGAAAGGATTGCTTCATCGGATGTCTCCTGCTTGTTTGGCGCGAGCTTAGGCAGCTTCGTGCGGCCGATCCAATCGAAAAAGCCCGAAGCTCCATATACTTTTGTGCATGACTTCCGGTCCTGGCCCTGCCGACACATCGCTGATGCTCCATGTGCGGCCGCGCCAGCTGCTGCTCCTGGCGCGGCTCGACACCCACCGCCACCTGGGCCGCGCGGCCGAGGCCATGAACATCAGCCAGCCGGCCGCCACCAAGCTGCTGCAGCAGCTGGAGGATTCGCTCGGCGAAAGGCTCTTCGAGCGCTTGGCGCGCGGCATGGAGCCCACGCCCTACGGCGAGATCCTGATCCGCTACGCCCGCCGCGTGCTCAGCGACTTCGGMAGCGCCCGCGAGGAAATGCTCGCGCTGCGCTCGGGCCTGAGCGGTTCGCTGCGCGTGGGCAGCGTGCCGGGCGCGGTGCCCGAGCTGCTGGCGCCGGCGCTGGTCGAATACCACCGCCGCCATCCGCAGGTGGCCGTGTCGGTAGTGGTCGAGACCAGCGACGTGATGCAGGCGCAGCTGGAGCAGGGCGACGTCGACCTGGTGCTGGGCCGGCTCACCGACAGCCACGACGAAGCCAAGTACGCGAGCGTGCCGCTGCTGGGCGAATCGCAGGTGGTGGTGGTGCGCGCCGCGCACCCGGTGTTCGAGCGCGCCACCGTCACGCTGGCCGAGATGGCGAACTGGTCCTGGGTGCTGCAGCCACCGGGCTCGCCGCAGCGCGGGCGCTTCGAGGCGGCGATGCGCGAGGCGGRCATCCAGGCGCGGCTCGACATCATCGAAACGGCATCGCCGATCGCCATCACCGCCTTGCTCGAGAACTCCGACATGGCCGCCGTGATGCCGGCTTCGCAGGCCAGCCACTACGCCCGCCTGGGCGTGCTGCGCACGGTGCCGGTGGAGCTGCCGGTGCGCGTGCCGCCGATCTGCCTCGTCACCCGGCAGGACCGCGCGCTCTCGCCGGCCGCGGCGCAGTTCCGGCGCCAGCTGCTGGGCGGCGGCTGAAGCCTTTGGATTGAGTCTTTCCATGCTGTATTGCACCAACTAGGGAATCTCCTAGCCAACTGGTGCATGAAAGTACCAAGGCAAGCAGCCGAAGTACCAAACCCGCAAGCGCGTTTCTCCAGAATCCCGCCACGGCGACCCAAACAGAGCGGGCGTCGCTCACCTCTAGGAGACAACATGAAGCGTTTTCTGAAAGCGGGCCTCGTCCTCGCACTCGCCGGCACTGGGCTCGCCTCCCATGCCGCCACCGAACTCGTGATCGCGACCGTCAACAACGGCCACATGATCGAGATGCAGAAGCTCACGCCCTTCTTCGAAAAGGCCAACCCCGACATCAAGCTCAAGTGGGTCACGCTGGAAGAAGGCACGCTGCGCCAGCGCGTGACCACCGACATCGCCACCAAGGGCGGCCAATTCGACGTGATGACCATCGGCCTGTACGAAACCCCGATCTGGTCGAAGAAGGGCTGGCTCAAGCCCATCGCCACCGACGCCGCCTACGACGTGGACGACCTGCTGCCCGCCATCCGCAACGGCCTGTCGACCGATGGCAAGCTCTACGCCGCGCCGTTCTACGGCGAGAGCTCGATGCTCATGTACCGCAAGGACCTGGCCGACAAGCTGGGCGTGAAGTTCTCCGACCAGCCGACCTGGGCGCAGGTGAAGGAGTTCGCCGACAAGGCCAACGACCCGAAGGCCGGCGTGTACGGCATGTGCCTGCGCGGCAAGCCGGGCTGGGGCGACAACATGGCCTTCCTGACCACGCTGGTCAATACGCATGGCGGCCAGTGGTTCGACATGCAGTGGAAGCCGCAGATCGACACCAAGCCCTGGAAGGATGCGATCACCTTCTACGTCGACCTGATGAAGAAGGACGGCCCGCCGGGCGCCTCGGCCAACAGCTTCAACGAGAACCTCGCGCTCTTCAACGAAGGCAAGTGCGCGGCCTGGGTCGACGCGACCATCGCGGCCTCGTTCATCAGCGACCCGAAGCAGTCGAAGGTGGCCGACAAGGTGGCGTTCGCGCAGGCACCGACCGCCGCCACGCCCAAGGGCGCCAACTGGCTGTGGTCGTGGAACCTCGCCATTCCGGCCAGTTCGTCCAAGGACGAGGCCGCGCAGAAGTTCATCAAGTGGGCCACGTCCAAGGACTACGTCAACCTGGTGGCCAAGGAAACCGGCTGGGCTYCGGTGCCGACCGGCACGCGCAAGTCGACCTATGCGAACCCCGAGTTCCAGAAGGTCGCCAAATTCGCCGAAGCCGAGAAGAAGGCCATCGATACGGCCAACCTCAGCGACAGCACGCTGCCCAAGTCGCCCTACGTGGG
>NZ_JBFTPJ010000782.1:0-3347 GCF_056398445.1 Variovorax sp. 01T439_2 | reverse complement strand
CTTCAGTCTTCTTCCGGCTCCTCGACCGGCACATGCACGTGCAGGTCGATCATCTGCCGCAGCGTCTGCTTCAGTTCCTCGGCGCGCCGCAGGCCGAAGGGTTCGAGCACGCGCCGCTCATGCTCGCGCGCGAGCTCCATCAGGTGCTCCACCGCCTTCAGGCCCTTGCGCGTGATGCGCACCAGCGTGATGCGGCGATCACTCTCGTGGGGCAGTCGCTCGACCTGTCCGCGTGCCTCCATGCGGTCGAGCAGCCGCGTGACGGTCGGCTGCTTGGTCACCGTCACCTGCGCGAGCTGGCCGATGCTGATCGGCTCGCTGCCCGCGAGCGAGGCCATCACGCGCCACTCCGACACCGAGAAGCCGTGCTGCCGCGCCACCTCGTGGAACTCCGAGGAAATCAGCTGGCTGGCCTGCGCCAGCAGCGCCGGCAGGTAGTCGTCGACGAAGCGATGTGTTTCAGGAGGTTGCTCGGCCATGGAGGCACCTCACGGCCAAGCGCCTCGAACCAGCCGCGGGCACGCTGCTTGCATGTCTAGGGTAATTCATGATTGTGGATACATTCATTTGTCAACATTATAGAAAGCACGGTGCGGCAGCTTGCACGCACCGTCCCACGAGAGAGAACAAGGACCGACATGGCTGAGCGTTCGTTCGTCGAAGAAGTCAAGAAGCTGCGGCTTTCTGGCGGAGATGTGTTTCGCGGTGAAGGCATTCTGGCGGTCACCAAGGCTTTGCTCGAATCGGGAGTTTCCTATGTGGCGGGCTACCAGGGGGCACCCATCTCGCACCTGATGGATGTGCTGGCCGATGCGCAGGACATCCTCGCCGAGCAGGGCATCCGCTTCGAGAACAGCGCGAGCGAAGCCACCGCGGCCGCCACGCTGGCCGCTTCCGTCAACTACCCATTGCGCGGCGCGGTGACCTTCAAGGCTACCGTGGGTACCAACGTGGCCTCGGACGCGCTGGCCAACCTGGCTTCGGGCGGCGTGACCGGCGGCGCGCTGATCATCGTGGGCGAGGACTACGGCGAGGGCTCCTCGATCATGCAGGAGCGCAGCCATGCCTTCGCGATGAAGTCGCAGATCTGGCTGCTCGATCCGCGGCCCAACCTGCCGAGCATCGTCGATGCGGTGAAGCAGGGCTTCGATCTTTCGGAGGCCAGCAATACGCCCGTGATGCTGCAGCTGCGCATCCGTGCCTGCCATGTGCATGGCCACTTCATTGCCGGCGACAACAAGCGCGCGAAGTTCACGCTGAAGGATGCGCTCGAAAATCCGCAGCGCGACGTCGGCCGCATCGTGCTGCCGCCCGCGAGCTTCGTGCACGAGCAGGAGAAGGTGCGGGACCGCTGGCCCGCGGCCGTGCGCTTCATCGAGGAGCGCCAGCTCAACGAGTTCTTCTCCGAAGACGCCGACGACATCGGCATCATCGTGCAGGGCGGCAGCTACAACACGCTGCTGCGCGCGCTCGAGCGGCTCGGCCTGGCCGACGTGTACGGCAACACGCAGGTGCCGCTCTATGTGATGAACGTGGCCTACCCGGTCATCGAGAGCGAGGTGATCCGCTTCTGCGAAGGCAAGCGCGCGGTGCTGATCGTGGAGGAGGGCCAGCCCAACTTCGTCGAACAGAACCTTGCGACCATCCTGCGGCAGGCCGGCTCGGCCACCGCGCTGCATGGCAAGGACATGCTGCCCGTGGCCGGCGAGTACACCGCATCCGAACTGCTGAAGGGCGCGCGCAGCTTCTGCGAGCGCTACGGGCGCCTCGCGCCGCTGCCGGTGCCTGCGCCGGTGCGCAAGGTGATTCCGCTCAAGGAAGTGGCGGCCATCGGCGTCGATGCCGCGCCGGAGCCGGCGCAGCCGTCCACGGCGCTCGCCGAGGTCGTGCATGCGCGCCCGCCGGGCTTTTGCACCGGCTGCCCCGAGCGGCCGATCTTCAGCGCGATGAAGCTGGTCGAGCGCGAGCTGGGTCCGCACCACGTGAGCGCCGACATCGGCTGCCACCTGTTCTCGATCCTGCCGCCCTTCAACATCGGCAACACCACCATGGGCTACGGCCTGGGCGGTGCCGGCGCGGCGGCGCTCAATGCGCCGGCAGGCAAGCGCGCGATCTCGATGATGGGCGACGGCGGCTTCTGGCACAACGGACTGACCAGCGGCGTGGCCAACGCGGTGTTCAACAAGAGCGACAACCTCACCATCGTCGTCGACAACAACTACACCTCGGCCACGGGCGGGCAGGACATCCTCTCGTCGAATGCCGTCAACAAGACGCGCAGCACCGGCCACGAGATCGAGCGCGCGGTGCGCGGGGTGGGCGTGGAATGGGTGAAGACGCTGCGCCGCACCTACGACGTCGCCGGCATGCGCGACGCGCTGAAAGAAGCGCTCACCACCACGAAGAAGGGCCCCAAGGTCCTGATCGCGCAGTCGGAATGCATGCTCAACAAGCAGCGCCGCGAGAAGCCGCTGGTGCGCAAGGCCATCGCGGACGGCAAGCGCATGGTGCGCGAGAAGTTCGGCGTCGATTCCGATACCTGCACCGGCGACCACTCGTGTCCTTGCCATGGGCGGGGAGGGCGGCGGCGTACTGGCCGACTGGATCGTCGACATGGGCGAGGCCAATGGCTACGTCGCGCAGACCACCTCGGTGCCCGGCGTGGCGCAGCGCACCGGCGCCACCATCTATTACGTCGAGCTCTATCCGATCGCACAGGCCGAGGCGGATGGTGGCCGCCCCGTGCTCGCGCTGATGCCGCTGCCGGGCGATGTCGACGTGGTGCTGGCTTCGGAACTCATGGAGGCGGGACGCGCGGTGCAGCGCGGGCTCGTCACCAGCGACCGCACCACGCTGATCGCATCCACGCACCGCGTGTTCTCCATTGCCGAGAAAAGCGCGCTCGGCGACGGCCGCGTCGACAGCGCGCAGTTGCTCGCGCACACCGCGCGGGCCGCCAAGCGCTTCATCCGCTTCGACATGGCGCAGGCGGCCGAAGCCGCAGGCAGCGTGATCAGCGCCGTGCTGTTCGGCGCGCTGGCGGGCTCGGGCGTTCTGCCGTTCAGCCGCGCGCAGTTCGAGGCCACCATCGAGCGAGGCGGCGTGGGCGTCAAGCCCAGCCTCAAGGCCTTTGGTGCAGCATTTGCGCGTGCGCAGGGCGGCGACGACGGCGAGGCGCCGCCGGAAGCCGCAGCTGCCATGCCAACGCCGCAGCCGCGCCATCCGGCCGTGCGCGCATTGGTCGAGCGTGTGCAGCGCGAACTTCCTGCTGCGGCGCACGGCCTGCTGCTCGAAGGCGTGCGCCGCCTGATCGACTACCAGGACACGGCCTACGCCAGCCTGTATCT
>NZ_JBFTPJ010000781.1:0-4472 GCF_056398445.1 Variovorax sp. 01T439_2 | reverse complement strand
CTTGAGCACCATGTTCATGAACAGTGCCTCGAACTGGCGCGACACCTGCTTCAGGCCCTCTTCGGGCGAGCTGCGCACGGTGTAGCGCAAGGCATCGACGCCCTGCACGTCGAGTGCAAGGCGCTGGTCCAGCGCGCCGCTTCTGCTTTCCGTGATGGCCATGGCAGTGCTCAGATGATCTCGAGCTCGGCGCGCAGCGCGCCGGCGGACTTCATGGCCTGCAGGATCGACACCAGGTCCTGCGGATTGGCGCCCAGGCTGTTCAGGCCCTTGATCACGTCGGCCAGCGAGGCGCCGCCGCGCACCATCTGCAGCGCGCCACCGCCCTGGCTGATCGAGATCTGCGAGGTCTGCCCGACCACCGTGGAGCCGCCGGAAAATGCATTGGGCTGGCTCACCACGGGCTCGGTGTTGATGACCACCGAGAGATTGCCGTGCGCCACCGCGCAGTCGTTCACGCGCACCGCCTGGTTCATGACCACGGAGCCGGTGCGCGCATTGACGACCACACGCGCAACCGCCTGCGTCGGCGTCACTTCGAGGCTCTCGAGCCGCGCGAGAAAGCCCACGCGCTCCTGCGGTGCGGGCGCCCGCACCTGGATCACGCGGGCGTCGAGCGCCTGCGCCGTGCCCGCACCGAACTGCCGGTTGATGGCGTCGGCCGCCAGTTGCACCGTGCCGAAATCGGAGCGGTTGAGTTCGAGCGTGAACGTGCTTTCGCCGCCCACCGGCGCCTCGACGCTGCGCTCCACCAGCGCGCCGGCTGGAATGCGGCCCGAGCCGAGCTGGTTGACCTGCGCCTTGCTGCCATTGGCCGACGCGCCCGCGCCGCCGACCACCATGTTGCCCTGCGCAATCGCATAGACCTGCCCGTCGACGCCCTTGAGCGGCGTCATCAGCAGCGTRCCGCCGCGCAGGCTCTTGGCATTGCCCATCGAGGACACCGTCACGTCGATGTTCTGGCCGGGCCGTGCGAACGAAGGCAGCGTGGCCGTGACCATCACCGCCGCCACGTTCTTGAGCTGCATGTTCACGCCCTGCGGAATCGTGATGCCCAGCTGCTGCAGCATGTTGTTGAGGCTCTGCGTGGTGAACGGCGTCTGCATCGTCTGGTCGCCCGTGCCGTCCAGTCCGACCATGAGGCCGTAGCCGATCAGCGGGTTGTCGCGCACGCCCTGGATGCTCGCGAGCTCCTTCAGCCGCTCGGCCTGCGCCGGTGAACACAGGGTGATGGCGCACAGCGCCGCAAAGCCGATCAACGAACGCACATTGCAGAAGAAATTCATGATTTGGGGGTGAGTCATCAAAACGGCATGACGTTCAAGAAGAAGCGCTGCATCCATCCCATGTGCTGCGCCTCGTCGATGTAGCCCTTGGCCGTGTACTCGATGCGCGCATCGGCCACCAGCGTCGAGGGCACGGTGTTGTTGCCCGAGACCGTGCGCGGGTTCACCACGCCCGAGAACCGGATGTATTCGGTGCCCTGGTTGATGCCCATCTGCTTCTCGCCACTCACCAGCAGGTTGCCGTTGCGCATCACGTCCACCACCGTGACCGTGATCACGCCGTTGAAGGTGTTGTTGGCGTTGGCGCCGCCCTTGGCGTCGTGGAAGATCGCGCCATTGGCACGCCGCGGCATCGAAGAAGCCGTGTTGTCCGCCCGCGCCGTCATCGGCTGGTGCACCAGCGGCTCGCGCGGAACCTGCGCGCAGCCCGAGGCCAGCACGGCAACAGCCACCCACGGCGCCAGGCACAAGGTGCGGGAGGTCATAACTGCGCCAGGCGCTGCAGCATCTGGTCCGAGGTCTGGACCGCCTTGCTGTTGATCTCGTAGGCGCGCTGCGTGGCGATCATGTTCACGAGCTCTTCGACCACGTTGACGTTCGAAGCCTCCACGTAGCCCTGGCTCAGGATGCCCGCACCGTCGATGCCGGGGTTGACCTGGTTCGGTGCGCCGGAGGCATCGGTTTCCGCATAGAGGTTCTCGCCCTTGCTCTGCAGGCCGGCCGGGTTCAGGAAGGTGGCCAGCTGCAGCTGCCCGACCTGCACCGTGTTGGTCTGCCCGGCCTGCGTGATCGACACGATGCCGTCGCGGCCGATGGTCAGGCTGGTGGCGTTGGCGGGCAGCGTGATGGCCGGCTGCACCGGAAAGCCGCTGGCCGTGACGAGCTGGCCATCGCGGTCGGTCTGGAACGAGCCGTCGCGCGTGTAGGCGGTGGTGCCGTCGGGCATCAGCACCTGGAAGAAGCCGCCGCCGTTGATGGCCACGTCGGTCGGCTTGTCGGTCTTGGTGAGGTTGCCCTGCGAGTGGATGCGCTCGGTGGCGACCACGTGCACGCCGGTGCCCACCTGCAGGCCCGAAGGCAGCCGGGTCTGGTCCGAGGTCTGGCCGCCGACCTGGCGCAGGTTCTGGTACATCAGGTCCTCGAACACGGCGCGGCTTCGCTTGAAGCCCGTGGTGCCGACGTTGGCAAGGTTGTTCGACACCACGTCGAGTTGGGTCTGCTGGGCATCCAGGCCGGTCTTGGCGATGTAGAGCGAGCGCATCATGGCAAAAAATCCTTGGGGAAATGGGTGGTGGGGCGCGGGCTCAGCCGTACGCCAGCAGCTTGTTGGCCGACTGCGCGTTCTCGTCCGCGCTGTGCATCGACTTCATCTGCATCTCGAAGCTGCGGGCGTTGGCGATCATGGCCACCATGGCCTCCACGCCGTTGACGTTGCTGCCCTCGACCGCGCCGGTGGTCACGGTCACGGCCGCATCGGGCTCGGCCGGCGCGAGGCCCTCGCGCATGCGAAAGAGGCCGTCGGCGCCGCGCACCAGGTCGGCCACGGGCGGGTTGACCAGCTTCAGCCGGCCCACCTCGGCAATGCCGATGGCCGGGTCGCCGGCACCGCGTGCGGTGACCAGGCCGTTGGCCGCGATCCCGACGGTGGAGCCGGGCGGCACCGTCAGTGCGCCGGCATCGCCGGCCACGGGCAGCGAGCCCATGGTCGTGAGCTGGCCCTCGGCGTTCACCTGCAGGTTGCCCACGCGGGTGTAGGCCTCGCCGCCATCGGGCGTCTGCACCGCGAGCCAGCCGTCGCCGTGAATGGCGATGTCGAGCGCGCGGCCGGTTTCCGTGAGCGGACCGTGGCTGAAGTCGGCGCCCGGCGTGGTGGCAACCACGTAGGCGCGCGTCGTCGCCTCGGCGCCATCGGTCACCGGCACCGCGCGAAAGCTGTTGATCTGCGCGCGGAACCCGGGCGTGGAGGCGTTCGCCATGTTGTTGGCGACGGAGGCCTGCTGCTCCATGGCCTGCTTGGCGCCGCTCATCGCGACATACAGCATGCGGTCCATGGGCGGCTCAGCGGATGTTGATCAGGGTCTGGACGACCTGATCCTGCGTCTTCACCGTCTGCGCATTGGCCTGGTAGCTGCGCTGCGCGACGATCAGGTTGACGAGCTCGGAGGTCAGGTCGACGTTCGATGCCTCCAGCGCGCCCGAGGCGAGCGAGCCCTGCTTGGTGCCCGCGCCCGGCGTGCCGGTGAGCGGCTGGCCCGAGGCCAGCGTTTCGCCCCAGACGTTCTCGCCCATCGGCTCCAGGCCGTTGGGGTTGGCGAAGGAGGTCAGCACCACCTGGCCCATCAGCGTGGTCTGTTCGTTGGAGAACTTGCCGGTGATGGTGCCGTCGGGGTTGATCGAGAACGAGGTCAGCGTGCCGGAGGTGTAGCCGTCCTGCTTGAGCGTCTTGATCTCGTTGACGTTGCCGAACTGCGTGGTGCCCGAAAGGTCCACCGTGGCGTTGAGCGCCACCGAGCCGTTGCCGAAATTCATCGTGGGCAGCGTCAGCTTGCCGCCGGCCGGCGTGAGCAGGTTGCCGTTGCCGTCGAAGCTCATCGTCGAGATCGGCGCGCCGCCATTGAGCGCGCTGCCGTCGGCCGCGCCGTACACGTCCCAGGCATTGGCGCCGGTCTTCACGAAGAAGACGCCGAGCTCGTGCGGATTGCCGAGCGAATCGAACACCGGGCCGAGCGCGTTCGAATAGTTGAAGGTGGCCGAATCGGTGGCGGAGAACGGCGTCTTGGTGGGCACCGTGCCGCGCGCGTCCAGGTTGAAGGTGGCGTTGATGGCGGTGGTCGCCTTCGGGCTCATGGCCGTGGTCTGGACCTGCAGCGGGCCCGGCGTGCCGCCGTCCAGGCCGCCGGTGGCGGAGACGCCGTAGCCCGTCAGGCGCAGGCCCGCGGCGTTGACGATGAAGCCGTCCTTGTCGCGCGTGAACTGGCCATTGCGCGAATACATCACCTCGCCGCTCGGGCTGCTGAGGCGGAAGAAGCCGTCGCCGTTGAGGATCGCCACGTCCAGCGGACGGCTGCTGGTCTGCACCGAGCCCTGCGTGAAGTTCTGCACGATGCCCGACACCGCCACGCCCAGGCCGACGCGCGAGCCCGCATACACGTCCTGGAAGGTTGCCGCGCCCGACTTGAAGCCGAC
>NZ_JBFTPJ010000780.1:0-2870 GCF_056398445.1 Variovorax sp. 01T439_2 | reverse complement strand
GACCTGATCGAGGTGCAGCTCGAGAGCGGCGCTTCGCTCAAGAGCAAATCGATCATCATCTCGACCGGCGCGCGCTGGCGCAACATCAACGTGCCGGGCGAGCACGAGTTCAAGAACAAGGGCGTGGCCTACTGCCCGCACTGCGACGGCCCGCTGTTCAAGGGCAAGCGCGTGGCGGTGATCGGCGGCGGCAATTCGGGCGTCGAAGCGGCCATCGACCTGGCCGGCATCGTCGGCCATGTCACGCTGATCGAGTTCGACACGCAGCTGCGCGCCGACGCCGTGCTGCAGCGCAAGCTCAAGAGCCTGAAGAACGTCGACGTGTTCACCAACGCGCAGACCACCGAGATCACCGGCGACCAGAAGGTCAACGGCCTGGTCTACAAGGACCGCGCGACGGGCGAGCTGAAGAAGGTCGAACTCGAAGGCGTGTTCATCCAGATCGGCCTGGTGCCCAACACCGACTGGCTCGAGGGCGTGGTCGAGCTGACCAAGCACGGCGAGATCGTGGTCGACGCCAGGGGCCAGACCTCGGTACCGGGCGTGTTTGCCGCGGGCGACGTGACGACCGTGCCGTTCAAGCAGATCATCATCGCGGCCGGCGACGGGGCGAAGGCCGCGCTCGGCGCCTTCGATCACCTGATCCGGACCTCGGCCCCGGCTGAGCAGGCGGCTCAGTAAACCAGCCGCTCCGGCTTCAGCTCCTGCAGGATGGTGGTGGCGATCTCCTCGATCGACTTGGTGGTCGTGGAGAGCCACCGGATGCCGGCGCGGCGCATCATGGCCTCGGCTTCGCTCACCTCGTTGCGGCAGTTCTCGAGGCTGGCGTAGCGCGAATCCGGCCGGCGCTCGTTGCGGATCTGGCTCAGGCGCTCGGGCTGGATGGTGAGGCCGAAGATCTTCTTGCKGTGCGGCATCAGCGCCGGCGGCAATTGCTTGCGCTCGAAGTCTTCCGGAATCAGCGGATAGTTGGCCGCCTTCAGGCCGTGCTGCATTGCCAGGTAGAGCGAAGTCGGCGTCTTGCCGCTGCGGCTCACGCCCACCAGGATCACGTCGGCGCCTTCGAGGTCCCGGTTGCTCTGGCCGTCGTCGTGGGCCAGGCTGAAATCGATGGCCGCAATGCGGGCGTCGTATTCCTTGCTCTTGCTGACGTCGCTGAAGCGGCCGATGCGGTGGTTCGACTTCACCGCCAGCTCGATCTCCAGCGGCCGCACGAAGGTGCCGAACATGTCGAGCAGCATGCCCTTGCAGCCGGTTTCGATCACCTCCAGCACTTCCATGTTCGCGAGCGTCGTGAAGACGATGGGGCGCACACCTTCCAGTTCGGCCGTGTGGTTGATCTGCCGCACCGCCTGGTGCGCCTTGTCGACCGTGTCGGTGAACGGCAGCCGCACGTGGCGCGGCTTCATCTCGAACTGGGCCAGCACGGCGTTACCGAATGTTTCGGCGGTGATGCCGGTGCCGTCGGAAATGAAGAAAACGGTGCGTGTGTGCATGGTGTTGCTCTTGCGGCCTTGTCCTGCGGCGCGTGCAATCTCGCCACGCCTACAATCCGGGCCATTATCGGGAATCCGCCTTCCCACCCCCAATTCTTTCCATGCACGCCGCGCCCGCACCCAAAGCAACGACAACGATCGTGCCGCGCCGTCTGCATGCAGCACCGGTTTCAACTTCTGGAGCTTTCCCATGTCTGCACTTTTCGACGCGACCGCCCTGGTCGTACCGTTTGAAAACCTGAGGATGACCGACGTCGAGTCGGTCGGCGGCAAGAACGCCAGCCTCGGCGAAATGATCTCGCAATTGCCGCAGGGCGTGCGGGTGCCCACGGGCTTCGCGACCACGGCGCATGCGTTCCGCCAGTTCCTGGCCCACGACGGCCTGGCCGACAAGATCAGCAAGCGGCTCGCCGCCCTGGACACCGAAGACGTGCGGGCGCTGGCCGTGGCCGGCGCCGAGATCCGCGCGATGGTCGAGGCCCAGCCCTTTCCGGCCGACCTGCAGAAAGCCATTGCCGAGGCGTTCGCGAAGCTGAGCGCCGGCAACCCCGCGGCCTCGTTCGCCGTGCGCTCCTCGGCCACGGCCGAAGACCTGCCCGACGCCTCCTTCGCGGGCCAGCAGGAAACCTTCCTGAACGTGGTCGGCATCGACGACGTGCTGCACAAGATGAAGGAAGTCTTTGCTTCCCTCTACAACGACCGCGCCATCAGCTACCGCGTGCACAAGGGCTTCGCGCACGACGTGGTGGCGCTCTCGGCGGGCGTGCAGCGCATGGTCCGCTCGGACCTTGGCGCGGCCGGCGTGATGTTCACCATCGACACCGAGTCGGGCTTCGAGGACGTGGTGTTCATCACCTCGAGCTACGGCCTCGGTGAAACGGTGGTGCAGGGCGCCGTGAACCCCGACGAGTTCTACGTTCACAAGCCCACGCTGCGCGCCGGCAAGAAGGCCGTGATCCGCCGCAACCTGGGCTCCAAGCTGATCCAGATGGAGTTCGCCACGCCCGAGGAGAAAAAGGCCACCGGCAAGCTGGTGAAGACCACCGACGTCAAGACCGAGCAGCGCAACCGCTATTCGCTGAGCGACGCGGACGTCGAGCAGCTCGCCAGGTACGCGCTCGTGATCGAAGAACACTATGGCCGCCCGATGGACATCGAGTGGGGCAAGGACGGCACCGACGGCCAGCTCTACATCCTGCAGGCGCGCCCTGAAACCGTGAAGAGCCAGCAGCAGGGCAAGGCCGAGCAGCGCTACAAGCTGCTGGGCAAGGGGGCGGTGCTCGCCGAAGGCCGTGCCATCGGGCAGAAGATCGGTACCGGCCCCGTGCGGCTCGTGCACAACATCAGCGAAATGGACAAGGTCCAGGCCGGCGA
>NZ_JBFTPJ010000779.1:0-2870 GCF_056398445.1 Variovorax sp. 01T439_2 | reverse complement strand
GTCCATGCCATCGCCCGGGCGTTCGACGTTGGGAAGCCGCTGCACCAGCAGGCCATTGACCATCTCGGGTGCGTACCCGATGCCCGCGGGGTTGGCGGCAAAGCCGGGGCCGCCGAACGCGTGCCGCCAGTCCAGGCGCATGGTGTCGAAAGCCTGCGGCTCGGTGGCGCGGCCATCCAGCCAGTAGCGGTCGCCCGAAACGAGGAACTGGCGTCGCAAGGTACCGACGCGCAGGTCGACCGCGCAGCGTGTCTTGTCCTGCAGGTGGCAGGTGTAGGCCTGGCCGCTCACCAGGAATTCGGGCCGCAGCTTGGGAATGCCGAGATCGATCGCGGACTGGTTTCCCAGTTCGGCAGAGACGGTCTTCCAGAGCTCCGTCTCCGGCAGCAGCACGCCTCCTTCGCCGAGGGTGTGCATGCCGATCACGGTGAGTGCGAGACGCTGGCTTTGCGCGCGCAGGAAGGGTCGCGTCAGGACGCTCAGGCGCAGGGGCTTGATGGTCTTCACGGCGGGATCAGCGCCTTGCGCCGCGGATCACCAGGGGGGTGTGCCTGCGGTCGATGGCCAGCCGCGACGGGTCTTGCGGGTCCTGCAGCAGATGAATGTCGGGCCGGCCCGCGGAAAAATGGGCCAGCAGGTCCTCGTCGATGAGCGTGCGCAAGGTGGTCTGCTGCTCGATGCCGTCGGCATCGACGTAGGCGACGCCCAGCTGCACGGCTGTCATGCGCTGCCCGACGGGGCCGCGCCGGGAGTAGCCGCTGGGCGAGCGCACCAGGGAAACCGCAACGCCCTGCAGCGGACGCCCGCTGGCCTGCAGCTGCTGCCACAGCCGGCCTTCCTCGGCATAGGCGCGATGGCTCATCAGCGACACGGTGAACACGATTGCGGCGAGCACGATCACGCCCAGGCTGACGATGCCGAACACTCCCCACAGCACGATCTCGAGCACGTTTTCCACGCTTCAGAGCAGGATCTTGAGCGCCTGGATGCCGGCGCGCAGGCCGCCCGTCTTGATCTCCGTGCCCACGAGCTGGATGAGCGCACCGGCATCCCCCAGCGACATTGCCTTGTTCTTCCACTCCGCGCCCACAGCCTCCAGCTTCACGCCGATGGCCTGCGCCTGCACGCCGATGGCCATCGAACGCACGGCCACCACGCCCAGCGAAATGCCCGACACGTCCATGTTCAGGCCGGTGCCGCCCAGGCGGAACCACCTCCAGTCGCTGCTCTTGGAGTAGTTGTTGGTGTAGCTGACCGAGTTGTTCGTGTAGTTGTTGGTCAGGTTGTTGTAGGTGTTCGAGGTCGTGTTGTAGACGTTGGTGTTGATGACGTGCTGCGTCGTGTTGTGGATGTGGTTCGTCGTGTTGAAGGTCACATCCGGGGAGGTGTGCACCGTCGGGCCGGTCACGGTGGTGTTCGAGGGGCCGTTGACCAGCACGGTGTTCGAGGTGTCGATGGTGTCGTTGCGTCCGCCGCTCACGAAGCGGATCTCCCGCCCATCGATGGTGCCGTGGAAGCCGCCGGTGATCGCAAGGTTGACGCCGCCGCTGATGGTGTCGGTCAGCCCGCCGCTGAGCGTGCGCTTCTTGCCGCCCGAAATGGTCTGCGTGACGCCGCCGCTGACCGTTTCGCTGAAGCCGCCGGTCACGTCGCGCGTGTCGCCGCCGGTGATGGTTTCTTTCGCGCCCGCGGTGATGTCGCGCGTCTCGCCGCTCTGGTAGGTGGCCGACTCGTGGCCCTTGACGAGGGTGGTGCGGGTCCCGCCGGTGGTGTGCGTCTCGTCGGCTTCCACCTCCACGTCGAGGTTGCGCTCGGCATGCAGCAGGATCTGCTCGGCGCCGCTGCGGTCCTCGAAGCGCAGCATGTTGGCCTGGTTGGCTGCGCCGCCTGTGCTCGAGCGCGTGAGGATGCCGCTGGCCGTGGCATTGGCGGGCAGCTCCCACGGCGGCATCTGGTCGTTGTTGTAGACACGGCCGGTGATGATGGGTCGGTCGGGTTCGCCGCCGATGAAATCGACGATCACTTCCTGGCCCACGCGCGGCATGTGCATGGTGCCGTAGTTGGCGCCGGCCCAGTTGCTGGACACGCGCACCCAGCACGAGCTGTTCTCGTCCGACTGGCCGTAGCGGTCCCAGCGGAACTGCAGCTTCACGCGGCCGAAGCGGTCGGTCCAGATCTCTTCGGGRCCGACCACGGTGGCGGTCTGCGGGCCGCTGGTGCGCGGCTTGGGCGTCTTGCGCGCAGGGCGGTAGGGCACGCTGGAGGGCAGCACGGTGAAGTCGAACTCGCACACCGATTCGGCCGTGCCGCCGGTCGCGTACTCGGGCTCCTGCAGGTCGTAGCGGGTCTGGGTGACGAGGTATTCGCGGTTGTCGGCCTCGCGCGGGCAGTGCGTCATCTGGAACAGGTAGCCCGGCGCCATGCCCGCCACGTTGGTGTGGCCCGTGGCCAGCTCGTGCGCGCACTGCAGCTCCTGCAGGCGGATCTTCGCGTAGCTGTCGCCCTGGTCGTTCTCGCTGTAGCCGCCCAGCCATTCATAGACTTCGTAGCTCGAATGGTCGTGGCCCTTTGGGTCCTGCTGCACGCTCTGGAGCGAGGCGCGCGACTTCCTGAAGTCGAAGTCGTCGAGCATCACGCGGCCCGAGGTGATCTGCTCCGAGATGCGCCATTGGTCGATGCAGGGCTCCATGGCGTTCACCACGCGGTCGCGCGGACGGTAGGCAATGCTGGCGTGCCCCGGCAGGGTGCTATAGCCGCCGATGTCGTCGGCCAGCACCAGCAGGTGCGAGCCGCTCCGGTGCTCGAAGTGGTAGGCAATGCCCTCGTGCTCCATGAGGCGGCAGACGAAGGCGAAGTCGCTCTCCTGGTAC
>NZ_JBFTPJ010000778.1:0-4141 GCF_056398445.1 Variovorax sp. 01T439_2 | reverse complement strand
CATAACCACTGCTCATGATTGAAAGACGTCCTCTAGAAATGCGTTCTTCTTGGTGACCTGGTCGAGCGCCAGCAGCGTCTCGAGCAGGGCCTTCATGTGCTTGAGCGGCACGGCGTTGGGGCCGTCGCTCAGCGCCTTGGCGGGATCGGGGTGCGTTTCCATGAAAAGGCCGGCCACGCCCACGGCCACGGCCGCGCGCGAGAGCACCGGCACCATTTCGCGCTGGCCGCCCGAGGTCGTGCCCTGGCCGCCCGGCAGCTGCACCGAGTGGGTGGCGTCGAACACCACGGGCGCGCCGGTCTCGCGCATGATCGCGAGCGAGCGCATGTCCGACACCAGGTTGTTGTAGCCGAAGCTCGCGCCGCGCTCGCAGGCCATGAAGCTGTCTTCGGGCAGGCCGGCTTCCTTGGCGGCAGCGCGCGCCTTGTCGATCACGTTCTTCATGTCGTGCGGCGCAAGGAACTGGCCCTTCTTGATGTTGACCGGCTTGCCCGACTGCGCCACCGCGCGGATGAAGTCGGTCTGGCGGCACAGGAAGGCGGGCGTCTGCAGCACGTCGACCACCTTGGCGGCCTCGGTGATGTCGTCCTCGGTATGGACGTCGGTCAGCACGGGCAGGCCGAGTTCGCGCTTCACCTTGGCCAGGATCTCCAGGCCCTTCTCGCGGCCCGGGCCGCGAAAGCTGGTGCCCGAGGAGCGGTTGGCCTTGTCGAAGCTGCTCTTGAAGATGAATGGAATGCCCAGCGAGGAAGTGATTTCCTTCAGCGTGCCGGCCGTGTCTATCTGCAATTGCTCGGATTCGACCACGCAGGGGCCGGCAATCAAAAAGAAAGGCTGGTCGAGCCCGATGTCGAATCCGCAGAGTTTCATGCAACCGCCTTCAGGTTCTTTGCGCCGCCCGCGCTCCGGGCCTTGTGGTCGAGCGCCGCCTTGATGAAGGCGTTGAAGAGCGGATGGCCGCTCCACGGCGTCGACTTGAATTCAGGGTGGAACTGCACGCCCATGAACCACGGGTGCACGTCCTGCGGCAGCTCGACGATCTCGGTCAGGTGCTCGCGCTGCGTCAGCGCCGAGATGACCAGGCCGGCGGCGCGCAGTTCGTCGAGGTAGTTGACGTTGGCTTCGTAGCGGTGGCGGTGGCGTTCGGTCACCACGTCGCCGTAGATGCTGTGGGCCAGCGTGCCGGCCGAGACGTCGGAGCTTTGCGCGCCCAGGCGCATGGTGCCGCCSAGGTCGGACTTCTCGTTGCGCGTCTTCACGGTGCCGTCGGCGTCCTTCCACTCGGTGATCAGCGCGATCACGGGGCAGGGCGTCTCGGGGTCGAACTCGGTGCTGTTGGCGTTCTTGAGGCCCGCCACATGGCGCGCGTATTCGATGGTGGCCACCTGCATGCCCAGGCAGATGCCGAGGTAGGGCACCTTGCCTTCGCGCGCGAAGCGGGCGGCCGAGATCTTGCCCTCGACGCCGCGCTGGCCGAAGCCGCCGGGCACCAGGATCGCGTCGTACTTGGCGAGCCGCGAGACATCTTGCGGGGATATGGTTTCGGAATCGATGTAGTCGATCTTCACGCGCGCATGGTTCTTCATGCCGGCGTGGCGCAGCGCCTCGTTCAGCGACTTGTAGCTGTCGGACAGGTCGACGTACTTGCCGACCATCGCGATGCTGACTTCCTGCTGCGGATGCTCGACCTCGTACACCAGCTCGTCCCAGCGCTGCAGCTTGGCCGGCGGCGTGTTGATGCGCAGCTTGTCGCAGATCAGGCCGTCCAGGCCCTGCTCGTGCAGCATGCGCGGCACCTTGTAGATGGTGTCGACGTCCCACATGGAGATCACGCCCCATTCGGGCACGTTCGAGAACAGCGAGATCTTGGCGCGCTCGTCGTCGGGAATCGGGCGGTCGGCGCGGCACAGTAGCGCGTCGGCCTGGATGCCGATGGCGCGCAGCTCCTTGGCGGTGTGCTGCGTGGGCTTGGTCTTGAGCTCGCCGGCGGCGGCGATCCACGGTACGTAGGAGAGGTGCACGAAGGCCGAGTTGTTCGGGCCCATGCGCAGGCTCATCTGGCGCACGGCTTCGAGGAAGGGCAGCGATTCGATGTCGCCCACCGTGCCGCCGATCTCGACGATGGCCACGTCCACCTCATGCGCGGTGCCCAGGCCGGCGCCGCGCTTGATGTATTCCTGGATCTCGTTGGTGATATGCGGAATCACCTGCACCGTCTTGCCCAGGTAGTCGCCGCGGCGCTCTTTCTCGAGCACGGTCTTGTAGATCTGGCCAGTGGTGAAGTTGTTGGCCTTGCGCATCCGCGTGGTGATGAAGCGCTCGTAGTGGCCGAGGTCGAGGTCGGTCTCGGCACCGTCGTCGGTGACGAACACCTCGCCATGCTGGAACGGTGACATCGTGCCGGGGTCGACATTGATGTACGGATCGAGCTTGATGAGGGTGACCTTGAGGCCGCGCGATTCGAGGATCGCGGCGAGGGAGGCGGAGGCGATTCCCTTGCCAAGGGAAGATACGACACCACCGGTGACGAAGACAAATTTGGTCATGCCAGTTCCGGACCAGAGATCCGGGCAGTGGGAAATTGCGATTATAGGTGTCCCCTTTGTGCCCCTTCGGCCCAAGGCCATCCCGTTCCTGATCTGCCCAACAACATGCCGCACATCAACCTGAGCCGCGAGGCCGACGCCATCGTGCTGGCGCCCTGCAGCGCCGACTTCATCGCGCGGCTGGTGCAGGGCCGGGCCGACGACCTGCTGAGCCTGATGTGCCTCGCCCGCCCGATGGACCGCGTGCCGCTCCTGATCGCGCCGGCCATGAACCGCGAGATGTGGGCGCATCCCGCCACCCAGCGCAACCTGATGCAGGTGGCGGCCGATGGCGCCACAGTGCTGGGCGTGGGCAGCGGCTGGCAGGCCTGCGGCGAGACCGGCGACGGCCGCATGCTCGAGCCGGCGCAGCTGCTCGAGGACATCACGGCCTTCTTCGTGCCCAAGCYGCTGGCGGGCCAGAAGGTGCTGGTGACCGCGGGCCCCACCTTCGAGCCGCTCGATCCGATACGCGGCATCACCAACCATTCGTCCGGCAAGATGGGCTTTGCCATTGCGCGCGCTGCGCGCGAGGCCGGTGCCGAAGTCACGCTGGTGGCCGGCCCGGTGCACCTGCCGACGCCGCACGGAGTGAGCCGCATCGACGTGCTCAGCGCGCAGGACATGCTCGAAGCCACCCTCCATGCCGCGCAGACCGCTAGCATTTTTGTAGCGACGGCCGCCGTCGCCGACTGGCGGCCCGCCACCCACAGCGAGCAGAAGATCAAGAAGGACGGCAGCGGCAAGACGCCGGTGCTCAATTTCGTCGAGAACGCCGACATCCTGCTGGCCGTGGCCAAGAGCGAACGCGCGCAGGCCCGCAAGCTGTTCTGCGTGGGCTTCGCGGCCGAGAGCGAGAACCTGGCCGAGCACGCCAAGGCCAAGCGCGAGCGCAAGGGAATTCCGCTCCTGGTCGGCAACATCGGACCGTTGACCTTCGGGCAGGACGACAATGCGCTGCTGCTGGTGGACGCAACGAGCACGCGCGAACTGCCGCGTGCGCCCAAGCTCACCCTGGCACGCGAACTCATGACCGAGATCGCCGCCCGGCTGCCCGACTGGAGAGTCTGATGAACCCCCAATGGAACACGCCGCCCAATGGCGACTTCGCCAGCTACGTCGAGCGGCTGTCGGCCCAGGCCGCGCTGCCGAAGCGGGCGGCGCACGAGGGCGACCACGGCTTGGACGTGGGCATCACGCCCGCACCGGGCGCGCAGGGCGCTGCGGCGGCCGCGGCCCAGCGGCGCGAATCGTCGAACGGAGATGCCTCCGCGCCAAGCGCCGGGGCGCTGGCGCCCATGGCGCTCAAGCTCATGGCCGCCGTGGGGGCCGTGGTGCTGCTGGCGCTGTGGTCGGCCGGCGTTTCCCTCGTTGTGCTGGTGTTCCTGGCGGGCGCGGCTTTATGGCTCGCCAGCAAGCTCAAGGGACTGAAGCTCACACCCGGTGTCGCCAAGTGGCAGCAGTTGCTCGAGGAAGCCGCCCGCAAGCAAAGAGAACAGCAACACAAGCAAGGCAAGTAGAAGTGAAAGTAGACGTTCGTATCCTCGATCCACGCA
>NZ_JBFTPJ010000777.1:0-2874 GCF_056398445.1 Variovorax sp. 01T439_2 | reverse complement strand
CCTTCGATGCGCAGTTCCTCAGCATCAGCGCGGTGCTTGGCGGCGTGAAGGACATCCGCGATGCGGTCGAACGCGCCACGGCGGCGCGCGACGGCCTGGAGCAGCGGCGCACGATCGTCTTCGTCGACGAGGTGCACCGCTTCAACAAGAGCCAGCAGGATGCCTTCCTGCCGCATGTGGAATCGGGGCTCTTCACCTTCATCGGCGCCACCACCGAGAACCCCTCGTTCGAGGTCAACTCGGCCTTGCTTTCGCGCGCGGCCGTGTACGTGCTGCAACCGCTCACCGAGGCCAACCTCAAGCAGATCGTGGCCAAGGCGCAGGCCATCCAGGCAGTGCCGGGCATCGAGGACACGGCCATCGACCGGCTCGTCGCCTATGCCGACGGCGATGCGCGGCGCCTGCTCAACACGCTCGAGACGCTGGCCGTCGCGGCCCGCGCCGAGAAGCTCGGCCACATCACCGACGAATGGCTGCTGCGCGTGCTCGGCGAACGCATGCGGCGCTACGACAAGGGCGGCGAGCAGTTCTACGACACCATCAGCGCGCTGCACAAGTCGGTGCGCGGCAGCGACCCCGACGCCGCGCTCTACTGGTTCGTGCGCAYGCTCGACGGCGGTGCCGATCCGCGCTACATGGCGCGCCGGCTGGTGCGCATGGCCAGCGAGGACATCGGCCTGGCCGATCCGCGCGCGCTGCGGCTCGCGCTCGACGCCGCCGAGGTGTACGAGCGCCTGGGCACGCCCGAGGGCGAACTCGCGCTGGCCGAGTGCGTGGTCTACCTCGCGATGGCGCCCAAGTCGAACGCGGTCTACGCCGYCTACAACGCCGTGCGCGCCCTCATCAAGAAGGACAGCACCCGCCCGGTGCCGATGCACCTGCGCAACGCGCCCACCAAGCTCATGAAGGACCTCGACTACGGCAAGGGGTACCGCTACGCGCACGACGAGGAGGGCGGCTTTGCCGCGGGCGAGCGCTACCTGCCCGATGGCCTCGAGGGCCAGGTTTTCTACCAGCCCGTCGAGCGCGGGCTTGAAATCCGCATCGCGGAGAAGCTGCGCGAACTGCGCCGCCTGAACGGCCAGCGCGAGGAGTGATACGCCTTTTCACCATGCGCGTACGCCATGCATGACTTCACTCGCATACAGCATGGCGTGAGCGGGTAAACCCCGGGCAAGGCGCACCAAATCGGCGCTGGTGGGTGCTTACAATCCCGCCCACAAATCAGCCAGCGGCACATGTTGGCTGGTTTTTTGCTTATCAAGCCAAGGTGCCAAACCGGTGCCAAGGTGGGTGAACAGCACCCCGCAACGGTGCAACAAATAGGGAACGCGTTATGGAAATATTGCTGCAGCAGATCATCAACGGTCTGGTCCTGGGCAGCATGTATGCCTTGATAGCCTTGGGCTACACCATGGTGTACGGCATCATCAATCTGATCAATTTTGCGCACGGCGAAGTGCTGATGGTGGGGGCGCTCACGAGCTGGACCATCATCGGGCTCATGAAGGAATCCATGCCCGGCACGCCCGGCTGGCTGATCCTCATCATCGCGCTGATCATCGCCTGCATCGTTGCAGCCACGCTCAACTTCGTGATCGAGAAGGTCGCCTACCGGCCGCTTCGCAACAGTCCCAAGCTCGCACCGCTCATCACGGCCATCGGCATGTCGATCCTGCTGCAGACGCTGGCCATGATCATCTGGAAGCCCACCAACAAGGCCTATCCCAACCTGCTGTCGACCACGCCCATCGAGGTGGGCGGCGCGGTGATCTCGCCCACGCAGGTCATGATCCTGAGCGTCACGGCGTTCTCGCTCGTGGTGCTGATGTGGCTGGTCAACTACACCAAGCTCGGCCGCGCGATGCGCGCCACCGCCGAGAACCCGCGCGTCGCGGCGCTGATGGGCATCCGGCCCGACATGGTCATTTCGGCCACCTTCATCATCGGTGCCGTGCTCGCGGCCATCGCGGGCGTCATGTACGCCTCCAACTACGGCATCGCGCAGCACGCGATGGGCTTCCTGCCCGGCCTCAAGGCCTTCACCGCGGCGGTGTTCGGCGGCATCGGCAACCTGGCCGGCGCGGTGGTCGGCGGCATCCTGCTCGGGCTGATCGAAGCCATCGGCTCCGGCTACATCGGCACCCTCACGGGTGGCGTGCTGGGCAGCAACTACAGCGACATCTTCGCTTTCATCGTGTTGATCGTCATGCTCACGCTGCGGCCCTCGGGCCTGCTCGGCGAGCGCGTGGCGGATCGGGCCTGAGGAGCAGCACACCATGAAGAACAGCAAGAACCTCGCGCTCTACATCCTGGGCGTCGTCGCGGTGCTCGCACTGCCGATCTTCCTGCAAAGCCAGGGCAACGCCTGGGTGCGCATCGCCGACATCGCATTGCTCTACGTGATGCTCTCGCTCGGCCTGAACATCGTCGTCGGCTATGCCGGCCTGCTCGACCTGGGCTATGTGGCCTTCTTTGCGATCGGGGCCTACCTGTTCGCGCTGATGGGCTCGTCGCACCTGTCCGACACCTTTCCGTGGTTCAAGGCCATGTTCCCGAACGGGCTGCACACCTCGCTGCTCATCGTGATACCGCTGGCGCTCGTGGTGGCCGGCATGCTGGGCGTGCTGCTCGGTGCGCCCACGCTCAAGCTGCGSGGCGACTACCTGGCCATCGTGACGCTCGGCTTCGGCGAGATCATCCGGGTGTTCCTGAACAACCTCGACCAGCCGATCAACATCACCAACGGACCCAAGGGCATCACCGCCATCGACTCCGTCAAGTTCTGGGGGCTCGACCTCGGCAAGGCGTGGAAGTTCGACGGCTTCTCGATCTCCTCGGTCACGCTCTATTACTACCTGTTCCTTGCGCTGG
>NZ_JBFTPJ010000776.1:0-2875 GCF_056398445.1 Variovorax sp. 01T439_2 | reverse complement strand
AACCCGCACAGCCGGGCGTCGTCGACGGCCGGCGCCAGCATGGGCGTTTCGCCGCAGCGCAGCGCCGACATCTGGCCGCGTTCGGTGAACTCGACGAAGGCGCGGTCGGTGCCGACGGCTGGATAGAAGGTGACGCGGCGCAGCTGCCCGCCCGGGTAGAAGCTGCGCACCAGGCCCTGCTCCTGTCCGTCGTCGTAGACCGCCTCGCGCACGACCTGCCCGTTGGGCGCGAACTCGCGGGCGAGGCCGTGGATGTGGCCCTTGGCGTTGAGCGTGTGCTCCCTGGCCAGCTTGCCTTTTTCATAGAAGCGCGCCAGGCCCATGAAGACGCCGTTCTGGATCTGCTGCTCGCGCTGGAGTTCGCCGGTTTCGCGCTCCTTGCAGCGCATCAGCCCCGTCTTGCCCGCGGTGCTGCTGCCGTCGGACGGATCGGCCTTGCGGTCGTTGAGCTCGCAATCGATGGCCGCGTGGGCGGTGCCCGCCGCAAAAAGAAGCCACAGTACCGCCGCCGCGGCGCGCAATGCGGCTGCGCCGGCGCCCGCAGAGGCTGCGAGCCAGCCCGGGGCGGCTCGGGGCGGAGGGTTCATTTGTCGTAGAGCGCTGCCAGGGAACGAAAGCCCTTGACCTCGATCGGATTGCCGAACGGGTCGCAGAAGAACATGGTCCACTGCTCGCCCGGCTGGCCCTCGAAGCGCACCTGGGGCTCGAGCACGAACTCGATCTCGGCGGCCTTCAGCCGCTTCGCGAGCGCCTGCCAGTCGGGCAGCGCGAGCACGATGCCGAAGTGCGGCATCGGCACCATCGCGTCGCCGACACGGCCGGTGCGCGTGGTGGCGAAGGGTTCGCCCAGGTGCAGCGAGATCTGGTGGCCGAAGAAGTCGAAATCGACCCACGTGCCGGTGCTGCGGCCCTCGGCGCAGCCCAGAACCTGGCCATAGAAGCGGCGGGCCGCGTCGAGATCGCGGACGTGGAAGGCAAGATGGAAGATGCTCTGCATGTTCCGGATTATGGGCAGCGGTGCTGTGAGAATGCCGGACTTTCTTTCATCGTGGAGCAAGCCTTGCGGATACTCCGGATCCTGGTTGCGCCGAGGCGCGACACCCTTTTGAAGACGAAGACGCCCGCGCGTGCGTCCCTGCTTTCGCGCCTGCCGCGCCTTGCGCTGGCCGGCGCCTGCTGCGTCTTCGCGCTGGCGGCGCAGGCCGCCTGCCCGCCGTCTGCCATTGCCAGCCTCGGAAAGCCCGGCGCGGCCGTCGGCCAGTGGAACGCGGCCGACCGCGGCCTGCTGTGGCGCGCCGAGCGAGACGGGCGCACTTCCTGGCTCTACGGGACCATTCATCTCGGGCGCGCCGAGTGGGTGCGGCCCGGGCCCACCGTGCAGAAGGCGCTGGAGCAAAGCGACGCGCTGGCACTGGAACTCGACGTGCGCGACCCGGTCGCGATGCAGCCCCTGACGCAGCAGGCCGATCCGGCCGTGGTCGCGCGGCTGCTCAGTGGCGAGCGCGCACAGCGGCTGGCGCGCCAGAACGAGGCCGCCTGCGTGCCGCCCGGCCAGGCCACGGGGCTGCAGCCCATCCTGCAGGTCATGGCCCTGACCGGCCTGGTGGCGCGCGCCGACGGCCTGTACCCCGAGTTCGGCGCCGACGAGGCGCTGGCCGTCTCCGCACGCAACAACAACAAGCCGGTGTTCGCGCTCGAAAGCGCGGCCGCGCAATTGAAGATGCTGACCGGCGACTCCGAGGCCGAGGAGGCCGAGCAGATCGACGCCGCCCTGAGCGAACTGGAATCGGGCCAGTTGCGCGCGCAGATGAAGGAGTTGGCCGACATCTGGGCACGCGGCGACGCGGACAAGCTCGGCCGCTACCCCGAGTGGTGCAACTGCCTCAACACGCCCGCCGAGCAGCGGCTCATGAAGCGCCTGCTGGACGACCGCAACCCGGGCCTGGCCGACGGCATCGAGCGCATGCACGCGGGCGGCAAGCGCGTGTTTGCTGCCGTGGGCGCGCTGCACATGGTCGGTCCGCAGGGGCTGCCGGCGCTGCTGGCGGCGCGCGGCTTCAAGGTGGAGGCGGTCCCGCTGGTGGCGCAGCCGCCCGCCGCGGTGCCGACCGCACCCGCGCCCAAGGCGAGCGCCCGCGGCGCGCAAGGGGCCAGGAGCAATCGCGGCGCCAAGGCTTCCGGCGCCAAGGCCTCGGGCACCCGGAGTTCGGGCAATGCCAAGTCCGCCCAGCGCGCACCGGCACCAAAGAACAAACAGCGCCGATAATCGCCAACGCCATGCACCTGCTGCGAAACCACCCCCGCTTCCTCGGCCTCGTCGGCCGCTGGGTGCTGCTGTGGTTCGCGCTCTCGATCGGCGCGGCGGTGGCCTCGCCGATCGTGCATCCGCAGGCCGTCGAACTGGTGTGCTCGAGCGCCGGTTCGATCAAGGCGGTGGTCCACACCGAAGACGGCGTGCAGGAGATGGGCGCCTCGCACATGGACTGCCCGCTGTGCGTGCTGACCGGCGCGCCGCCGCCGTCGCCGTCCGCTGCCGCTTTCGACCTTCCGCTGCCGCTCGGCCGCGTGGTCCAGTCCATTCCCGCCGCGCGCTTGGCCGCGGCCACCGCCGCGCCGCTGCCGGCGCGCGGGCCTCCCGCCTTCTCCTGAAGCTGTCAAAACCGTAGCTGCGTGCGCCCGATCGACGGGYGCATGCGGCCTGTCCGGCTTGAAGTTCGTGGAGCAGGTTCCCAGTGAAAAAGCATTCCCGCGCCATGGCGATCGCCATGGCATTTCCCCTTGGCGCGCCCGCGTGGGCGCAGGACGCGCCTGATCCATCCGGCGGCAGCGGTGCGCGCACCCTGAGCACCGTCACGGTCAGCGGCGGCCGCCCGAC
>NZ_JBFTPJ010000775.1:0-2877 GCF_056398445.1 Variovorax sp. 01T439_2 | reverse complement strand
ATGTCGTCCAGCGGCAGCTTCAGGCGCCACAGCACCAGCCAGGCGGCTTCGTCGAAGGCGTTGGCGGTGCCGTGGCCGAAGGCGACCCCGGCCTCTTCCAGCCGCTTGGCGCCGGCCTCGATCAGCTCGATGACAGTGCTCATTGGATGACCTCCGCGCTTCGCGCTGCGGTGCGAGCTTGCTTGGGGCGGCCCGGCGCGGCGCTCATTGGATGAGCGACGCTTCGAGGCGCTCCAGCGTGCGCTTGTAGATGTTCTTCAGCGTCTCGATCTCGGCCACGTCAATGTGCTCGTCGATCTTGTGGATGCTGGCATTGACCGGGCCGAGCTCGACCACCTGCTTGCAGATCTTGGCGATGAAGCGCGCATCGCTGGTGCCGCCGCTGGTCGAGAGCTCGGTGGCGATGCCGGTTTCGTCGGCAATGGCCGCCTGCACCGCGCTGACGAGTTCGCCCGGCGTCGTGAGAAAAGGCAGGCCGCCGATGGTCCAGGCCAGCGTGCAGTCCACGCCGTGCGCATCGAGCACCGCATGCACGCGCTTTTGCAGCGACTCGGGCGTCGATTCGGTCGAGAAGCGGAAATTGAAGTCGATGACCGCACTGCCCGGAATCACGTTGCTCGCGCCGGTGCCCGCATGAAAGTTGCTGATCTGCCAGCTGGTGGGCTGGAAGTACGCATTGCCCGCGTCCCAGCCGCCCGCGGCGTTGATGGCCACCAGCTCCGCCAGTGCGGGCGCCACGGCATGCACCGGGTTCTTCGCGAGGTGCGGGTAGGCGATGTGGCCCTGCACGCCATGGACCGTGAGCTTGCCGCTCATGGTGCCGCGGCGGCCGTTCTTGATCATGTCGCCGCAGCGCTCGACGGCCGTGGGTTCGCCGACGATGCAGTAGTCGATGGTTTCGCCACGCGCGGCCAGCGCGTTGCAGACGATGACCGTGCCATCGACGCCCGGGCCTTCCTCGTCGCTGGTGAGCAGGAGCGCGAGCGTGAGCCTGGGATCGGGCGTGGCCGCAAGGAATTCCTCGATGGAGACCACGAAGGCCGCGACCGATGTCTTCATGTCGCATGCGCCGCGGCCATAGAGCTTGCCGCCGCGGTGGGTGGGCGTGAACGGATGGCTGGTCCACTGCTCGACCGGCCCCGTGGGCACCACGTCGGTGTGGCCTGCGAACACCAGCGTCTTCGTCGGCGCGGTGCCGGCCGGACGGCGCACCGCCCACAGGTTGGTCACGCGAAAATCGGCCGGGCCGCTTTCGATGGTTTCGAGCGTGAAGCCCAGCCGTGCCAGCCGTTCGCCGAGGATCTGTTGGCAGCCCGCATCGTCGGGGGTGACCGAGGGGCGCGAGATGAGTTGTTCGGCGAGCTGGAGGGTACGGGACATCGGGGAAAGGCCGGGTTCAGAACTTCACGTCGAGCGTGATGTCAGTGAAGGTGGGTTCGTCGACCTGGTCCGTCAGGTTGCGGTCTTCGGTCTTCTGCTTGGGCGCGGCGCGGTTCTGCAGCCGCCACATTAGGTTGGTGGGCGAGTCGGCCTGGGYCAGGCCTTCCTCTCGCGTCACGCGCTCTTCGGTGACGAGGCGGGCAATGTCTTCCTCGAAGGTCTGCGAGCCTTCGGCCATCGATTGCTCCATGGCTTCCTTGACGGCGGAGAAGTCGCCCTTTTCGATCAGCTCGGCCACCAGGGCCGTGTTGAGCATGACCTCGAGCGCCGGCACGCGGCCGCCGGTGGGCGTGCGCAGCAGCCGCTGCGACACGATGGCGCGCAGCGCCGAGCCCAGGTCGCCCAGCAGCGTGGGGCGCACTTCGACCGGGAAGAAGCTCAGGATGCGGTTGAGCGCGCGGTAGCTGTTGTTGGCATGCAGCGTGGCCACGCACAGGTGGCCCGACTGCGCATAGGCAATGGCGGCCGTCATGGTTTCGCGGTCGCGGATCTCGCCGATCTGGATCACGTCGGGCGCCTGGCGCAGCGCATTCTTGAGCGCAACCTGCAGCGACTCGGTGTCGCTGCCCACGTCGCGCTGGTTCACCAGCGACTTCTTGTTGGTATAGGTGAACTCGATGGGTTCTTCCACCGTGAGGATGTGGCCCGTGGCGTGCTCGTTGCGGTAGTCGAGCATCGAGGCCAGCGTGGTGGTCTTGCCGGCGCCGGTCGCGCCCACCATCAGGATCAGCCCGCGCTTTTCCATGATGAGCGTCTTGAGGATGTCAGGCAGGTTCAGGTCGGCAAAGCTCGGAATGGTCGAGGCGATGTGCCGCACCACCACCGCATAGCTGCCGCGCTGGCGCATGGCGCTGATGCGGTAGTTGCCGGCGCCCTCGAGCATCACGGCCATGTTGAGTTCGCCGGTTCGCTCCAGCTCCTGGATGCGGGCTTCGGGCACCACCTCGGCCAGCAGCGCGAGCGGCGCGGTGGCCGGCAGCACCTGGGCGTTGATCGGCACGCAGGTGCCGTTGAGGCGGATCAGCACCGGGGAGTGCGCCGAGAGGTAGATGTCGGAGGCCTTGCGCTCGGCCATCAAACGAAGAATCCGCTCCATCATGTTCATCGGTCGCTCTCCTCGGGTGCTGTTGTTTTCTCGATCAGTCGCGCAGCAGGTCGTTCAGGCTGGTCTTGGAACGCGTTTGCGCATCGACCGTCTTGACGATGATCGCCGCGTAGGTGCTGTATTCCTGGCCCGACTTGGTCTTCTTGGGCAGGTTGCCGCTGATCACGACGCTGCCGGACGGCACGCGGCCGAAGGACGTCTCTCCGGTGTCGCGGTTGAAGATGGGCGTGCTCTGGCCGATGTACACACCCATGCCGAGCACCGAGTTTTCCTCGATCACCACGCCCTCGACCACTTCGGAGCGCGCACCGATGAAGCAGTTGTCCTCGATG
>NZ_JBFTPJ010000774.1:0-2882 GCF_056398445.1 Variovorax sp. 01T439_2 | reverse complement strand
GTTCAAGCTGGACAGCGACAACGCACCGCGCCCGCTCGTGCAGATGCAGGCCCGGGTGCAGCCGGCGCTGCCGCCGCGCAAGGCGGTGCCCGCGCTGAAGGCTCCCGCCCGGCCGGCGGCGGCCCGCCGCGCAGCCGGCACCCGTTCCGCTCCAAGGCTCGCCGCGGCCCAGGCTGCCGCGCCGGGCGACTGGACCGAGTTCTAACGCACCCCAGGAAAAAGAAAAATGAAATGGTTCCAGCAGCTTCGCGTCGCCGTCAGGCTGGTGCTCAGCTTTCTCGTGGTCGCGGCGGTGGGTGCCGCGGTGAGCGGGATCGGCATCATTCAGATGGGGCGCATCAACGCCTCGACTGAAGACCTCTACAGCCATGACCTGCGCGCGATCAAGGCCGTGCAGGCGGCCAACATCCAGCTGCTCGACGCGAGCCGCGCCCAGATGGGCCTGCTGTCGGCCGGCACCAAGGGCGAGCGCAACACCGGCTTCACGGAACTGAAGAACGCCGTGAAGGCGCTCGAATCGAACGTGGCCGAGGTCAAGCCCCTGCTCGAGGAGACGCCCGAAGGCCGCGAACTCAGCGAGCAGTACCAGCGCCTGATGCCGCCGCTGCGAAAGCACCTGGCCGATTTTGCCGACCTGATCGCCAAGCAGTCGCTGGACAGCTCGCAGTTCGAAGGCAGCGTGCCGCAGGAGAGCGAGCAGCTGCTCAAGGAGTCGCGCGCGCTGGAGAAAGTGCTCCAGCGCATGGTGGCCTACAGCGACCAGCAGGCCAAGGACAGCATGGAAGACGCCGCACGCACCTTCAAGACCTCGCGCCTGCTGATGGTGCTGATGGCGCTGGCCGGCATCGCCATCAGCGTGGGGCTCGGCGTGGTGGTGGCACGGCTCCTGGCGCGGCAGTTGGGCGGCGAGCCCGGCTACGCCGCCGACGTGGTCGGCCGCATCGCGAACGGCGACCTGAGCGAAAGCGTGCAGGCCCGCTCGGCCCGCGCCGGCAGCCTCTTGTTCTCGATCAAGCGCATGCAGGACCAGCTGACCGAGGTCGTGGTGCGGATCAAGAGTTCCAGCGATGCGATCGCGACCGCCTCGGGAGAGATTGCCGCGGGCAACCAGGACTTGTCTTCACGCACAGAGGAACAGGCCAGTTCGCTCGAGCAGACCGCGGCGTCGATGGAAGAGCTGACCTCCACGGTGAAGCAGAACGCGGACAACGCGCGGCAGGCCAATCAGCTGGCCTTGTCCGCCTCCGAAGTGGCCGTCAAGGGCGGCAACGTGGTGGGGCAGGTGGTGGACACCATGGCCTCGATCAATGCGTCCTCGAAGAAGATCGTCGACATCATCGGCGTGATCGACGGCATTGCCTTCCAGACCAACATCCTGGCCTTGAATGCGGCCGTCGAGGCTGCGCGTGCTGGTGAACAAGGCCGCGGCTTCGCAGTCGTCGCCTCCGAGGTGAGAAACCTGGCTCAACGCTCAGGCGCAGCCGCCAAGGAAATCAAGGGCCTGATCGACGACTCCGTCGGCAAGGTCGACATGGGCAGYGCCCTCGTCGGCGAAGCCGGCAAGACCATGGCCGAGATCGTGGGCAGCGTGAARCGCGTGACCGACATCATCGGAGAGATCACGGCCGCGAGCCAGGAGCAGAGCACGGGCATCGAGCAGGTGAACCAGGCCATCGCGCAGATGGACCAGGTGACGCAGCAGAACGCGGCRYTGGTCGAAGAAGCCGCGGCCGCGGCGCAGTCGATGCAGGAGCAGGCCGCGAGCCTGGTCGGGGCCGTCAGCGTGTTCAGGCTGGATGGAACACCGGCCGCTCGTTCCGGGCTCGCATTCGCCGCGCCGAAGGCCCTGCGGCCGGCGCCGGCCAGGAAGAGCGAGGCCACCGCGGCCCCGCAACTGGCCGTTGCCGCCAGCACGGCAAATGGCGATTGGACGGAATTTTGAGCTGAAGGCCTCAAGTCTTGCGCGCGGATGCCGATAACCCTGTGGACAGAGCACCGCACAAAAGACATCCACCCAAGGAAGAGACCATGTTCAACCGCTTGAATCCGCGCGCCCTCAGCATCGGGCAGAAGCTCGGGCTGCTCACGGCCAGCGCCATCCTGGGCGTGGCGGCGCTGACGGCCCTTTTCCTGGTTTCTGAGCGCAAGCTCATCCTGGAAGAGCGGCAGGCCAGCGTGCGCCAGGTGGTGGAAAGCGCGCATGGCCTGCTGGTCCACTACCACGCGCTCGCCGCCAAGGGCACGCTGACCGAGCCGCAGGCCAAGGAGCAGGCGATGCAGGCGATCCGCGGCCTGCGCTACAGCGGCAGCGAGTATTTCTGGATCAACGACATGCAGCCGCGCATGCTGATGCACCCGATCAGCCCGGCGCTCGAGAACAAGGACCTCTCGTCCAACAAGGATGCCACCGGCAAGCGGCTGTTCGTCGCCTTCGTCGACACCGTCAAGGCCGATGGTGCGGGCTTCGTTCCCTACCTCTGGGCCAAGCCGGGCAGCGACAAGCCGGTGCCCAAGGTCTCCTACGTGAAGGGCTTCGAGCCCTGGGGCTGGATCATCGGCTCGGGCGTCTACGTGGACACGGTGCAGGCCACGATCATGGGCCGGGTCATCGGCCTGTCGATCAGTGCGCTGGTGCTGGCCGCGGCACTCTTCGCGCTCGGCTGGGCGATCTCGCGCGGCCTGCTGAAACAGCTCGGCGGCGAACCGATGGTCACGGCCGGCATCGCGCACCGCATCGCCGAGGGCGACCTGGCGGTCCGCATCGACCTGAAGCACGGCGACCAGGCGAGCCTGCTGCACGCGGTCCAGGCCATGCGCGACAGCCTGGCCAAGGTGGTGGGCGAAGTGCGCCACGGCACCGATGCGATCGCGACGGCTTCGGG
>NZ_JBFTPJ010000773.1:0-2883 GCF_056398445.1 Variovorax sp. 01T439_2 | reverse complement strand
TACGTACTGAGGTCTTGCCAACGGCTACCACGGTGCTGCCGATGTCCACGTGTCCAGGAAAGTGAACCTCTTTGCGAAACTCGACCAGCAACCTCGCGATGGCAAGATTGCCGCCGTCCATCAACTCGCGAATCGCAGGGGGTGAGAAGATTTCCATGCGGGCCGCTTCGAAGAGCGYGGAAATCACCGCGTTGTTCACGTGGCGGAACTGGTCGGTGTCCGCGTTGCGCAGCTTCTCGTGCGTCCAGAAGCGGAAGTCGCCGCGCACCGGCGCAGCCATTCTTCGGGGCGCTTCTGTGATGGCCTGGGCAGTCATCTGCTGCTTCTCAGGCGTTCGAGGGATGCATGTGCGCCGTCGCCTCGTGCTCGACGCGCAGGTAGAGCGTTTCCGCCATCGGCTGGCGCATCTCCTCGAGGATGTGACCGACCAGGCCGACAGCGCGCGCTGACACCGCGAGGCCGCGGCAGATCTTCCATGGGATGCCCATCTCGGAGGCGACCGCCGCCATCGCGCCGGTCACGTTGACCGGAAGCGGGCGATTGGCCTGACGCGTGGCTTCGATGCCAAGCGCTTCCATGAGCCGCACATACGGGCCGTAGTACCCGGTCTCCTTCGCGACCTTGAAGAGCGCCGGCGTGCGCGGATCGATTGGCTTGTGGAACGGATGGCCAATGCCCGGCAAGATTTCCTTGCGAGCCCGATAACCCGTGACGATTTCACGGGCCTTGGCTTCCACGTCGATTTCATCGCCGCCCTTGCCGCCATCTGGCAGGGACTCCTGCAGCAGTCGGGCAGCGTTATCGAGCGAGCCCACGAATACCGAGCCCAGGCCAAGCAAGCCTGCCGCGACTGCGGCCTGCACCGACTCCGGTGCGCCGCAATAAGTCATGCGAGTGGCGAGCGACGAAGGCGTGATGCCATGCTCGACCAGGATCACCATCATCGCGTTGAACATGCGAAGTTCGCGCTCGTCTGGAAGTCGCGCGAACAGCTGCAGGAACGCCATCTGTCCGAAGTCCACCTTGCCGACGATCTCTTCGCACAGGTCCAGGCCGTGCACCACCACCTGGGTCGGGCTGGCCCATGCGATGTCCGATTTCACTTCACCATTTTTCATGGACGTCTTTCTATTGAGCTGTTGAGGAGGGCGAGGATTCGAGATGTGGCTTCGCCATCTCGCGCAGGACGTTCTTCAAAATCTTGACCCCGTTGGGCCCGCTCGATTGCGGGAACTCGTCGATCGGCACGATGCGCCGCGGGACCTTGAAGCCCGCGATGCCGCCCTTGCAGTAGGCGAGCAATTCCGACTCCGCAGCGGGCTGCGCCGACGGTCGCACAAAAGCCACGGCCACGTCTCCCTCGCCGTCCTGGTGGACGCCCACGACCTGCGCGGCCTCGACGCCGGGGTGGCTGCAGAGAAAGTCCTCGACCTCCGTGGGATCGACCAGGTAGCCCTTCAGGCGGAGGCTGTCCTTGAGCCGCGCGAGGTAGAAGAACTCGTTGCCCTTCGCATAGGCGAGATCGCCGGTCTTGAGCCAGCCGTCGGAAGTGAACGCATCGGCCGTGGAAGCGGCGTTGTTCAGGTAGCCCTTCATGACGTTGTAGCCACGCAGTTGCAGCTCGCCCTGCTCGCCGTCTTCCTTGGGCAGGCCGGTGCCCGGATCGACGATGCGAAAGCGCATCTCCGGCGAGATCGGCGTGCCGCCGGCCATACCGCGCTCGCGAGCGTCGCCGGTCGTGTCCCGAATGGCCATCAAGGCCAGGCATTCCGACATGCCGTAGATGCCGCTCAACCGCAGACCCCAACGGCCCCAGGCCCCATCGATGACTTTGGCGCCGAGGCCGGCGAACTCGGCGAAGCCGCCGCGGCGCCAGGTCGCAAATGAGTGGCCCTGCGCGCCGAAGACCATGTCGAACATGCCGTCGGATGCGTAGAAGTGCGTTACCCCGTGACGCTCGATGGCCGCCGCGGCGGCGTCCGCCTTGAAGACCGGAAGGAACACGCAGGTGCCTCCGGCCGCGAGCGCCGCCACGGCCGAGACGAAACCGAGCACGCCATACAGCGGCAGCGCGCAGAGCATCGCGTCGCCGGGACGGATCTCCGTCACCTGGCCTGCGTTGCGAGCATGCGCGGCGAGGCCGCCCTGGGTATGCACCGCCAATTTGGGCTTGCCCGTGGTGCCGGAGGTGCTGAAGGTGCACAGCGCATCGGCATCCCGGCCGGCAAATTCGCGATGCGGCTCGCAAGCCAGCCATTGGAAGCCGCCTTCCGCAGGCACCTCGATCACATGAGCGAGTGCGGTAAGCGAAGCCTGCATAGCCCGTCCTGCACCCGCGTAGTCGAAGTCCAGAAACTTCTCGGGAACGACGAGTACGCGCGCCGCGGCAGTGCCGACAATGTGCTGCGCCTCCGACAGCTTGAGCCGCGTGCTGACCGGAACCATCAGCACCCCGAGCTGCGCAGCGCCAAACAGCAGCTGCAGCCAGATCGCGCCATCGGGAATCCAGACGGCCACAGTGTCGCCGCGACGTAGCCCCAACTGCTGCAGGAACGTGGCGGCGCACTGCCCCGCCATCTTCAGTTCGGCCCGCGTGGCCGTCTGCCCGGCGGCGTGGAACGCGGGCAATTCCGTGGAGTGTTGGTCGAGAATGTCAAAGGCCATGACCGCTCCTCATCCAGCCAGCGCCGCGCGGGCAATCTGCAGGCGCTGCATCTCGGAGGTACCTTCGCCGATGCGGAAAGCGCGCGCGTCGCGGTAGAAGCGTTCGACGGGCAGTTCGCACATGTAGCCCATGGCGCCGAAAATCTGCAGCACCCGGTCGGTGACGCGGCAACCCATCTCGCTCGCATAGTGACGCGGCAACCCATCTCGCTCGCATAG
>NZ_JBFTPJ010000772.1:0-2885 GCF_056398445.1 Variovorax sp. 01T439_2 | reverse complement strand
CGTGAGCGACGCGGTCTTCCGCTTCTCGCCGCTGCGCATGAAGGGCGAGGACCTTGCGCGCTTCCATGGCAACAACGAGCGCGTCTCCATCGCCAACTACGGCGAGATGATCGGCTTCTATCACCAGCTCCTGCGCAACGGCAACGCCGCGCCGGCGCAATGACGACCACAACCCTCTTTCCCTTCCATCTTCAAAGGACCTCACCATGACCAGCGCCGTCATCGTTTCCACCGCCCGCACGCCGCTCGCGAAGAGCTGGAAGGGTGCCTTCAACATGACGCACGGCGCCACGCTCGGCGGCCATGCCGTGCAGCACGCCATTGCGCGCGCCGGCATCGAAGCCGCCGAAGTCGACGACGTGATCATGGGCTGCGCCACGCCCGAGGGCGCGACCGGCTCCAACATCGCACGCCAGATCGCGCTGCGCGCCGGCTGCCCGGTGACCACCTCGGGCATGACGATCAACCGTTTCTGCTCGTCGGGCCTGCAGACCATCGCCACCGCCGCCCAGCGCATCATCGCGGGCGAGGGCGAGGTGTACGTGGCCGGCGGCGTGGAGAGCATCTCCTGCGTGCAGAACGAAGCCAACAAGCACATGCTGGCCGACCCCTGGCTCGTGAAGCACAAGCCCGAGATCTACTGGAACATGCTGCAGACGGCCGAGCAGGTCGCCAAGCGCTACAACATCGGCCGCGACGCCATGGACGAGTACGGCGCCGCCAGCCAGCAGAAGGCCACGGCCGCGCTCGAGGCCGGCCGATTCAAGGACGAGATCGCACCGATCACGGTGCTGGCCGGCGTGGCCGATCCCGTGATGGGCCTGCGCACCAAGGAAGTGACGATCGAGAACGACGAGGGCATTCGCCCCGGCACCACCAAGGAAGGCATCAGCGGCATCCGTTCGGCGATGCCCGGCGGCCTGATCTCGGCCGGCAATGCAAGCCAGTTCTCCGACGGTGGCGGCGCCTGCGTGGTGGTCGACGAAAAGTACGCGCAGCAGAAGGGCTTGAAGCCGCTCGGCCGTTTCCTCGGCTTTGCGGTGGCCGGCTGCGAGCCCGACGAGATGGGCATCGGCCCGGTGTTCGCGATCCCGAAGGTGCTCAAGCGCCTGGGCCTCACGGTCAACGACATCGACCTGTGGGAACTGAACGAAGCCTTCGCGGTGCAGGTGATCTACTGCCGCGACAAGCTCGGCATTCCGGGCGACCGCCTGAACGTGGACGGCGGCGCCATTGCCGTGGGCCACCCCTACGGCGTGAGCGGCCAGCGCCTCACGGGCCACGCGCTCATCGAAGGCAAGCGCCGCGGCGCCAAGAAGGTGCTGGTCACGATGTGCATCGGCGGCGGCATGGGTGCTGCGGGCGTCTTCGAAGTTCTTTGACTCTCCCTCAGTCTGCGGCGCACTTCGTGTCGCCTCCGCCAACTCCCTTCCGGGGGCAACACCGGCGGCCCGGCGGAGCCGGTTCCGCGGTGTTCCTGGCGCAGAACCCGCGCACCCATTCACACCGAGATCGATCATGAGCCTGCGTCCCACCCTCGACTTCCTGCTTTACGACTGGCTCGACGCGGAATCGCTGAGCCAGCGCGAGCGTTTCTCGGACCACTCGCGCGAGACCTTCGATGCGGTGCTCGACACCTGCGAACGCATTGCGCGCGAAAAGTACGCGCCGGCCAATCGCATCGTCGACACGCAGGAGCCGCATTTCGACGGCGAGAAGGTGGTGCTGCCGCAGGCCACGCATGACGCGCACAAGGCCTTTGTCGAGTCGGGAATGATGAGCGCGGCGCAGGACTACGACATCGGCGGCATGCAGCTGCCCTACACGCTGCAGGCCGCGGCCAACAGCTTCTTTGCGATGGCGTCGGTCAGCATCGGCTCGAACATGCTCACGAGCGGCAACGCCAACCTGCTGATGGTGCACGGCACCGAGATGCAGAAGGAAGTGTTCGCCAAGAACGAGTTCTCGGGCCGCTGGGCCGGCACCATGTGCCTGTCCGAGCCGCAGGCCGGCTCCTCGCTGAGCGACGTGGCCACGCGCGCCGTGCCCGATGGCGACGGCTACCAGGGCGATCCGCTCGGGCCGCGCTATCGGCTCACGGGCAACAAGATGTGGATATCGGCGGGCGACCATGAGCTCACCGAGAACATCGTGCACATCGTGCTCGCCAAGATTCCCGACGCGAACGGCAAGCTGGTGCCGGGCACGCGCGGGATTTCGCTGTTCATCGTGCCCAAGCGCATGGTGAACACCCAAGGCGAGTTGACCGGCGAGCGCAACGACGTGGCGCTCGCCGGCCTCAACCACAAGCTCGGCTGGCGCGGCACCACCAACACGCTGCTGAACTTCGGCGAGGGCAAGTACCCGGTCGATGGCAAGGCGGGCGCGGTGGGCTACCTGGTCGGCGAGCCCGGCAAGGGCCTGCACTGCATGTTCCACATGATGAACGAGGCGCGCATCGGCGTCGGCACGGCCGCCACCATGCTGGGCATGGCCGGCTATTACGCCTCGCTCGACTATGCGAAGACGCGGCCGCAGGGCCGGCTCGTGAAGAAGGCGGAGCAGCCCGGCACGGCGGTCGCCAAGGACTCGGCCAGCCCGCAGGTGCGCATCATCGAGCATGCCGACGTGCGCCGCATGCTGCTTGCGCAGAAAGCGTACTGCGAAGGCGCGCTGGCGCTGGAGCTGTACTGCGCGCGGCTGGTCGACGAGCAGAAGACCGGCAACGCGCAGGCCGCGGACGACGCGCGCCTCTTGCTGGAGGTGCTCACGCCCATTGCCAAGAGCTGGCCCAGCGAGTGGTGCCTGGAGGCCAATTCGCTGGCCATCCAGGTGCATGGCGGCTACGGCTACACGCGCGACTTTCCGGTGGAGCAGTACTGGCG
>NZ_JBFTPJ010000771.1:0-2886 GCF_056398445.1 Variovorax sp. 01T439_2 | reverse complement strand
CCCCAGGAACTGCTGGCCTGGTGCAAGGCCAATCCCAACAAGCTGATCTATGCACGGCCCGCCAACTCCGGTCCGGGGCGCACCTTCTTGATGGGGCTGCCCTATCTGCTGGGAGACAAGAACCCTGCCGACCCGATCAATGGTTGGGACAAGACCTGGGCCTACCTGAAGGACCTCGACGCCTGCATCGAGTACTACCCCACGGGAACCGCAGCCGTGATGAAGGAACTGGGCGAAGGCTCGCGCGACATGACGCTGACGGTGACGGGTTGGGACATCAACCCAAGGGCGCTGGGCATCGTGCCGAAGAACTTCCAGGTGCTGCCCTTCAAGGGCATGACGTGGGTCAACGATGCGCACTACATCGTGATTCCCAAGGGCGTCCCGCCGGAGAAGCAAGCGGTGGTTCTCGACCTGATGGCTTTCCTGCTCAAGCCGCAGCAGCAGGCGATGACCTATGACAAGGGCTACTTCTATCCGGGCCCGGCGGTCAAGGACGTGCCGCTGTCGCTGGCACCCAAGGACAGCCAGGACGTGATCAAGGAGTTCGGACGGCCTGACTACGACAAGTGGCTGGCCCAGTTCCCTCATGCCGTGCCGCTCGAGCCCAAGGCCATGGTCGATGCGTTCCGCCGCTGGGACCAGGACATCGGCACCCGCAAGACCAAGTGATTCGCGGCGCGCACTGCGCGCCCGACCGATGCCGCAAGCGGCCATGTGGGCGCTTGCAGGCTGCTTCTTTTCCAGGATTGCGTCTCTCCATGACTTCAGACTTTTCCGAGTTGCGCCTCGATGGCGTCACGCGCCGCTTTGCCGCGGGCAAGGGCGTGCAGAGCTTCACTGCGCTCAATGCCTTGACCATGACGGTCAAGCGCGGCGAGTTCATCGCGCTGCTTGGACCCTCGGGCTGCGGCAAGTCGACGGCCCTCAATTGCCTGGCCGGGCTGCTGCCCTTGACGGATGGAGGCATCTGGCTCGACGACACCCGCATCGATGTACTGCCGCCTGAAAAACGGGGCTTTGGCATGGTGTTCCAGAACTATGCGCTCTTTCCGCACATGAGCGTGGCGCGCAATGTCGCGTTCGGGCTGGCGATGCGCGGCGTGCCATCCGCCGAGTCGGCGCAGCGCGTGAAGCGGGCGCTGGACCTTGTGCAGCTGAACTCGCAGGCGCACAAGCTGCCCGGCCAGTTGTCCGGCGGACAGCAGCAGCGGGTCGCGATCGCCCGGGCGATCGTCATCGAGCCGCCGCTGGTGTTGATGGACGAGCCCTTGTCGAATCTCGACGCCAAGCTGCGGCTGGAGATGCGCGCCGAGATCCGGCGCATTCACCGCGAACTGGGACGATCGACGATCTACGTCACCCACGACCAGGWCGAGGCGCTGTCGCTGGCCGATCGCGTCGTCGTCATGAAGGACGGCGTGGCACAGCAGATTGCCGAGCCGCAGCGCATCTACGCGGAGCCGGCCAACCTGGACGTGGCCCGCTTCATGGGCTATCGCAACCTGGTGGAGCTGGACGTGCGCTCGGAGGGCGGCGCGTCGGTGCAGCTCGCCGGCAGCGGCCTGGCGCTCAACGCGCGGGCGATGCAGCCACTCGCCAGCGGCAAGGCGATGCTCGCGATCCGGCCCGAGGAATTCGACGTCGTCTCTTCACCGGTGGACAACAGCTTTGCCGCCCGGGTGCTCAATGTCGAATACTGCGGCCACGACAACATCGTCGACGTCGAGGTGGCCGGCGGGCTCAAGCTGATCGTGCGCACGACGGCGCGCCTGCGGGTCGGCGATCCGGTCATGCTGGCCATTGCGCCGGACAAGGCGCTGGCCTATCCCGTCGATGCAGCCGCGGGCATGGTGCCATGAGCAGCGCCAGCCCGTCTTCGTTCGACCGGTCCCTGCTGCTGCTGGTGCCGGCGACGCTCTTCATGGTGGTGCTGTTCGTCTATCCGTTCCTCTACGGCTTGCAGCTGTCGTTCCATCCGATGGAAGGCAACTGGCTGGCGAACTACACGCAGTTCTTCACCACCGGCAACCTGCGCGACACGGTGTGGACCACGCTCAAGCTGGCCATTCCCGCCACCGTGATCAACGTCGGCGCGGCGCTGCCGATCGCCTATCAGATGCGCCGCAGCAGCCGCTTCCAGAAACTGATCACCACGCTGCTGGTCATTCCGTTGACGCTGGGCACCGTCCTGATCGCGGAGGGCATGCTCGGCTACTTCGGCCCCAAGGGCTGGCTGTCGCAGTCGCTCCAGTGGCTGCACATCTACGAAGGCCCGATCCGGCTGACGCACAACTACTGGGGCGTCCTGATCTCGCTCGTCATCTCGGGTTTCCCGTTCGCGTTCCTGCTCACGCTGTCGTACATCACCGGCATCGACCCCAACCTGCCACGCGCTGCCTCGACCCTGGGCGCAACGCCGTGGAACCAGTTCCGGCATATCTATCTGCCGCTGCTGGTCCCGGGGCTGGCGATGGCCTTCGCGCTGTCGTTCGTGCAGGCCTTCTCGGTGTTTCCGTCGGCGGTCCTGCTCGGGTCGCCGGCCGGTGCCACCCGAGTGATCTCGATCGCGGCGTACGAGGCCGCCTTCGAGCGCTACGACTATTCCATGGCTTCGGCCGTCGCGATGCTGATGGGCGTGGTGCAGCTGTTCGTCGTTGCCGCGGTCCTGGGCGCGCGCGGGATGTTCTATCGGGGCCCCGTCTCCGGCGGCAAAGGTTGACCATGGATACGCATCGCCTGCTGATGAAACTCTGGAAGTCACTGGTTGCACTGGTGATGGGCTTCTTCATCGTCAATGTCGCACTCATGGTGGCCGCGGTCGGCACCAGCTCGGTGGCCCGCCGCTGGCTGGGCACCTGGCTGCCCGATGGCTACACGTTCAAC
>NZ_JBFTPJ010000770.1:0-2886 GCF_056398445.1 Variovorax sp. 01T439_2 | reverse complement strand
CGGCCGGGTCGTTGTTCAGGAGCGAACGCAGCGAGTAGTCGGCGGCGCCCATCTCGAGGCGGCCGATGTCGCGCAGGCGCGTCACGGCGCCGTCGGTGCCGCTCTTGACGATGATGTCGCCAAACTCTTCCTCGCTCTGCAGGCGCCCTTGCGCATTGATCGAGAGCTGCATGTCCACGCCCGACAGGCCCGGCGAAGCGCCGACCACGCCGGCCGCGGCCTGCACGTTCTGGCCGCGGATCGCAGCCACCACGTCGCTGGCCGAGAGGCCGCGCTGCGCGACCTTCTGCGGGTCGAGCCAGACGCGCATGGAGTAGTCGCCGCCGCCGAAGATCTGCACCTGGCCCACGCCTTCGATGCGCGCGAGCGGGTCCTTGACGTTCAGCACCGCGTAGTTGCGCAGGTAGTTGATGTCGTAGCGGTTGTTCGGCGAGACGAGGTGGACCACCATCGTCAGGTCGGGCGCGCTCTTGACGGTCGTGATGCCGAGGCGGCGCACTTCCTCCGGCAGGCGCGGCTCGGCTTGCGAGACGCGGTTCTGCACCAGCTGCTGCGCCTTGTCCGGGTCGGTGCCGAGGCGGAAGGTGACGGTGAGCGTCAGCACGCCGTCGGTGGTGGCCTGGCTGCCCATGTAGAGCATGCCTTCGACGCCGTTGATCTGCTCTTCGAGCGGCGTGGCCACGGTTTCGGCGATCACCTTCGGGTTGGCGCCCGGGTACTGGGCGCGCACCACCACCGAGGGCGGCGCAACTTCCGGGTACTCCGAGATCGGCAGCCCGCGCAGCGCGATCAGGCCGGCTATCAGGATCAATAGCGACAGCACGCCGGCAAAGATCGGCCGGTCGATGAAGAATTTAGAGAGATTCATGTTGTTTCTCCGGCGAGCACAAATGCGCTCCCCTCCGAGTTCAGGACTTCGCGGCTTCCGCGACGCGTTCCGGTTGTTGTTGCTTGGTGTCGGCCTTGGCGTCCATCGTCACGTTCTGCGGCACCACCAGCGCACCGGGGCGGATGTGCTGCAGGCCATTGACCACCACGCGGTCGCCGGCCTTCAGGCCCTTGCTCACCACGCGCAGCCCGTTGATCGATGCGCCGAGCGTCACTTCGCGGTACGTGGCCTTGTTGTCCTCGCCCACCACCATCACGAACTTCTTGTTCTGGTCGGTGCCGATGGCGCGCTCGCTCACCAGCAGGGCCGAGTCGCTGCGCGCCTGTCCCATGCGGATGCGGGCGAACTGGCCCGGAATGAGGGCGCCGTCCTTGTTGTCGAACGAGGCCCGCACACGCACCGTGCCGCTGCGCGCATCGACCTGGTTGTCGATCAGCTGCAGCTTGCCGGTGAAGGGCGTGCCTTCGAGGCCGGCGGTGCCCATCTGCACGGGAATGCTCTCGATCTGGCCGCGGGCGCTGGCGCCGCTCGGCAGATCCTTCAGGGCCCGCGTGATCACCTGCTCGTCGGCATCGAAGCTCGCGTAGATCGGGCTCACCGACACCAGCGTGGTCAGCACCGGCGCGCCGGGGCCGGCGGCCACCAGGTTGCCCATCGTCACTTCGAGCTTGCCGATGCGGCCCGCCACCGGCGCCCGCACCTGGGTGTAGCCCAGGTTCAGCCGCGCCGACTGCAGCGACGCTTGCGCGGCGCGCAGGTTGGCTTCGGCTTCACGGGCGGCGTTCACGCGCTCGTCGTATTCGCGCTGGGCGATCGCCTGCTGGTCCCACAGGCGCTTGGCGCGCTCCTGCTCGCTGCGGCTGAAGGCCTGGCGCGCCTGGGCCGAGGCCACCTGCGCTTCGGCGCGCTCCACTTCGGCCGCGTACGGCGCGGGGTCGATGGTGATCAGCAGGTCGCCCTGCTTGACCAGTGCGCCTTCGCGGAAGTGCACCGACTGCACGGCGCCCGCCACGCGGGAGCGCACGTCGACGCGCTGCACCGCCTCGAGCCGGCCCGAGAACTCGTCCCAGGCATTGATCTCGCTCGACGCCACGGTGGCCACCGACACCGGCGTGCCCTGCTGCGCCGCGGCGGGGGCCGTGGCCTCGGCCTTGAAGCTGTGCATGCCGAGCACCGCGGCGGCCACCGCCAGCAGTGCGGTGAGGCCGGTCACGGCGGGCCACAGGCCCTTGCGGGCGGCGGAAGAAAGGTTTTGCTTGTTGTTCGACATGATGGTTCGTCCTTCTCGATGACTTCTTGGGATGCAACAGGCCATCCCGGCGCTTTTGGCGCCAGGAGGCGGAACTCGAAAATGACCGGGGTTGCCGGTGGGCCGAGGGGCGGCGTCGCGTCGTCAGCAGAGGGCTGCCGCGACCGGCCCGCCTAGCTGGGCTTGGGTGCTACCGGGGGCGGCGTGGTGGCACTGAAAAATTCGCGGAAGTGCTGCTGCACGCTGGCTTCGCAGGCCTTGCAGCCCGAGGGCTCGGGGTCGTACAGCGCCCTGGGCCAGTTGGCGGCACCGGGCAGCACGCTGCTGGTGACGTCGATGCCGGCTGCGCGCAGCCGCCCGGCAAAGGTCATTGCCTCGTCGCGCATGGCGTCATCGGGGCCCACCAGCACCAGGGCCGGCGCCAGGGACGACAGCCGCAGCGACCCGCTCGGCACCGCGTAGGGGTGCATCGCGTTCGACGGGCAGCTCAGGTACTTTTCCCAGCCCGTGGCCCAGCGGCATTCGGCCGAGTCGTTGGTGGCCTTGCGCAGCGACGCGGTGCCCGCGCACGGGTCGAGCATGGGCGACAGCAGGATCTGCCCGGCCAGCGGCGGATGCGCCCGGTCGCGGGCGATCAGCGCCACCCCGGCGGCCAGGTTGCCGCCGGCCTCTTCGCCGGCCAGGTACACCTGGGCGCCCTTGCCGCCGAGCTTCACGCGCTGCTTGTAGAGCCATTCGAGCGCGGCAT
>NZ_JBFTPJ010000769.1:0-2890 GCF_056398445.1 Variovorax sp. 01T439_2 | reverse complement strand
CGGGGTGGTAGGCCACGTACTGCTCGCGCAGTTCGTCGACGCTGCCGGGCGCGGTCCAGGATTCGAGGTGCCAGGTGTCCTGCGGCGTGGTCGCGAAGATGAAGATGTCCCTGCCGCGGTTGAGCGGGAACGTGACGATCTGGCTCTGCGGATTCGGGCCCCACCACTTGGTGAAGGCACCGAGGTTGGGCACGCCCGCCACACGCTCGGCGGGCACCACGGCGCGGTAGGCGACGATGCCGGTGAAGCGCGGGCTCTCGGCGCCGAACATGGCGGTGCGCACGCACGAGTGGATGCCGTCGGCGCCGAGCAGYGCGCCGACGCGGGCGCCGGTGCCGTCGCTGAACGAGAGGCTCACGCCCTTCTCGTCCGCGGCGATGGTCTCCGCGCGCTTGCCCAGCGCCACGCACTCGGCCGGGAACATGTCGGCCAGCGCAGCCAGCAGATCGGCGCGGTGGATGGTGAGCTGCGGTGCACCGTAGCGCTGCTCGGCCGAATCGGCCATCTCGAGGCGCGAGGTTTCCTCGCCCGTGTCGTAGGTGCGGCTGATGCGGTGCGAAGGCCGGGCCGCCGTGACCCGCGCGGCCTCGCCCACGCCGAGGCCGTCCAGCGCACGCACCGCATTGGGCGTGAGGTTGATGTCCGCACCGACGCGGGCGAACTGCTTCGCCTGCTCGAACACGGCCACGTCGTGCCCGGCGCGCCGCAGCGCGATGGCTGCCACCAGGCCGCCGATGCCTGCGCCGACGATGCCGATGGTGGATTCGCTTGTCTTCATGGGTGTCTCCCCTTTTTGTTGTTCGCGGCTCACTCGGCCACGATGTTGCGGGCCTTGATGATCCTGGCCCACACGGCTGTTTCTTCGCGGATGTGCGCGGCAAACGCGGCCGGCTTCATCGCTGCATCGGTCATGCCTTGCGCTTTCAGGCGCTCGCGCACGTCGGGCTGCGCCAGCATCTCCGCGGCGTCTTTCGCGAGCTGCTCGACCACGGCGGGCGGCGTGCCCTTGGGCGCCAGCAGGCCATACCACGAGGTCACGGCCACGCCCTGGATGCCCTGCTCCGCCAGCGTCGGAATGTCGGGCGCGGCCGGGCTGCGCGCGGCCTCGGTCACGCCCAGCGCCACCAGCTTGCCGTTCTTGATGAAGGGCATGGTCGCGGGCAGGTTGCTGAACATCAGCGGCACCGCGCCGCCGAGCACGTCGTTGAGCGCGGGCGCGGTGCCCTTGTAGGGCACGTGCAGCATCTCGATGCCGGCCTGCTGCTTGAACAGCTCGCCCGCCAGGTGCAGGCCGCTGCCCACGCCGGGCGAGGCGTACGAAAGCGAATCGGGCTTGGCCTTGGCCCGCGCCACCAGCTCCTTCGCGCTCTTGATGCCCGACGAGGGCGAGGCCACCAGCACGTTGGGCGCCTTGGCCAGCATGGTGACGGGCACGAAGTCCTTCTCGATGTCGAACGGGAAGTTCGGCATCAAGGTGGGGTTGATCGTGAGGTTGCCCGCGGGCACCACGAGCAGCGTGTGGCCGTCGCCCTTGGCGCGCTTGACCTTGTCGATGCCGATGTTGCCGGCCGCGCCGACCAGGTTCTCGACCACCGCGGCCTGGCCGTAGCGCTTGGCGAGCCCGTCCGACAGCACGCGCGCCAGCGTGTCGACCGGACCGCCGGGCGGGAACGGCGAGACGATGGTGAAGCGCTCGCTCGAAAGCTGCTTCTGCACCTCGCCCTGCGCCTGCGCGGGCGAAGCGATGGCAAAGGCCGACAGCGCGGCGAACACAAGGGAAAGGGAAAGGCGTCGTTGCATGGTGGTGGTTGTGGGATTCACTTTTTCTCCGTGAGGAAGGCGCCCTTCGGCCCTTCCGCGTTCTTCTGGCGGCGCGTGTTGCCGTCGAGGCCGCCGTCGACCGCCCATTCGGCGAACACCGTAGGCCCCGGCTCGAACTCGCGCGGCTGCCAGTCGGCCGTGAGCTGGTCTTCGTCCGCGTAGTACTCGATCAGGCCGCCGGCCGGATTCTTGAAGTACCAGAAGTACGCGGAAGACACCGGATGCCGCCCCGGGCCCAGCTGCGTTTCCCAGCCRCGGCGCGAAAAGTGCAGGCCACCGCCGAACACCTCGTGGATGTCGCGCACGGTGAAGGCCACGTGGTTGAGTCCGCGCTTGCCCGAAGGGATCTGCAGCAGGAAGAGGTCGTGGTGGCCGCCCTCCGGCGCGCAGCGCATGAACGCGCCGCGCTTCGGATAGCTGTCGGACGAAATGAAGCCGAAGCGCTGCGCATAGAACGCGCTGGTGGCCGCCACGTCGCTCACGAAGAACACCACGTGGCCGACCTCGATCGGCGTCGCGCGTTCGTAGACCGGTGCGGGCTGGTTGACGCGCGGCTTGGCGTTCCAGGTGTTCATCGCGCCGCAGTCGACTTCGACCGCATGCTTGCGGCTGACCTGCAGCCGCACGGCAAGGCCGTTCGGGTCGATACAGCCGATGCGGCGCGCGCCGTCGACCGTGCCATCGAAAAAGGCCGGGTCTCTTGCGATGGCGGCGGCGTAGCGATCGAGGTCCGCCTCGCTTTCGACGCCCCACACCACTTCGCGCAGCGTCGGGCCCTCTTCCATCGCGCTCGGCAGGCCCGCCTTGTCCAACGCCGCGACGACCACCTTGCAGCCGTTGAGGCATTCGAAGACGAGTTCGTCGGCCGCTTCCGACTTGAGCGCCAAGCCCCAGTCCTCGAAGAAACGGCGGCAGGTGGGCAGGTCGTCCGCCCCGTAGGTGATCTGGTCGATGCCAAGTACGCTCATGTCAGTGCCCATGGCAGAGGTTGTTCGTTGGTGCCCCAGTACATGCTCTTTTGCTCCATGTACTGGAAGATGCCTTCGCGGCCTTTCTCGCGGCCGAGGCC
>NZ_JBFTPJ010000768.1:0-2893 GCF_056398445.1 Variovorax sp. 01T439_2 | reverse complement strand
GACCAGGGTCAATCGAACTTCGCGCCTCAAGCGAGCACCGCTGGCAGCAACGGCCACGGCAGCTTCACGCTGGCGGCCGATGGCAGCTGGACCTATACGGCCGACAACAGCCAGAGCGCGATTCAGCAGCTTGGTGCAGGTCAATCAATCAGCGACAGCTTCACCGCGGTGTCGTCGGATGGCACCGCCAGCGAGGTGGTGACCGTGACGATTACCGGCACCAACGACGTGCCGGTGATCGGTGGAGTCGCCACCGGCGCGGTGAGCGAGGATGCCTCGACGCCGAACCTGAGCACCAGTGGTGCGCTGACGATTGCCGATGTCGACCAGGGTCAATCGAACTTCGCGCCACAAGCGAGCACTGCCGGCAGCAATGGCTACGGCAGCTTCAACTTGCTGGCTGATGGCAGCTGGAGCTACACGGCCGACAACAGCCAGGCAGCGGTCCAGCAGTTGGGTGCCGGCGAGTCGATCAGCGACAGTTTCACTGCAGTCTCGTCCGATGGAACGGCCAGCCAGCTCGTGACGGTGACGATCACCGGGACCAACGACGTGCCGGTGATCGGCGGCGTCGCCAGCGGCGCGGTGACCGAGGATGCCTCGACACCAAACCTGAGCACCGGCGGTGCGTTAACGATTGCCGATGTCGACCAAGGCCAGTCCAGCCTCACAGCCCAGGCCGGCACTGCCGGCAGCAACGGCTACGGCAGCTTCAACTTGCTGGCTGATGGCACTTGGGCCTACACGGCCGACAACAGCCAAAGCGCGATCCAGCAGCTGGGTGCCGGCCAGTCGCTCAGCGACAGCTTTACTGCCGTCTCGTCCGATGGAACGGCCAGCCAACTCGTGACGGTGACCATCACCGGGACCAACGATGTGCCGGTGATCGGCGGCGTCGCCAGCGGCGCGCTGAGCGAGGATGACTCGACTCCGAACCTGAGCACCGGCGGTGCGTTGACGATCGCCGATGTCGACCAAGGCCAGTCCAGCTTCACAGCCCAGGCCGGCACAGCCGGCAGCAACGCCTATGGCAGCTTCACGCTCGCGGCCGACGGCAACTGGATCTACACCGCCGACAACAGCCAGGCAGCGATCCAGCAACTGGGTGCCGGGGAGTCGCTCAGCGACAGCTTCACCGCAGTGTCCTTCGACGGCACGGCCAGCCAACTCGTGACAGTGACGATCACTGGCACCAACGATGTACCTGTGATTGGTGGTGTCGCCACCGGCGCGGCGAGCGAGGATGCCTCGACGCCGAACCTGAGCACCGGTGGCGCGCTGACGATCGCCGATGTGGATGCGGGCCAGTCGAACTTCGCGCCTCAAGCAAGCACCGCCGGCAGCGGCGGCTACGGCAGCTTCACGCTGGCGGCCGACGGCACTTGGACTTATGCGGCCGACAACAGCCAGGCAGCGATCCAGCAGTTGGGCGCCGGCGAGGCGATCAGCGACAGTTTCACGGCGGTGTCGTTCGATGGGACGGCCAGCCAACTCGTGACTGTGACCATCACCGGGACCAATGACGTTCCGGTGATTGGCGGCGTAGTCAGCGGCGCGGTACAAGAAGACGTTGCGGTGTCCGGTGGCAGCCTCGCGGCCAGTGGGGCGCTGACGATCGCCGATGTGGATGCCGGCCAGTCGAACTTTGCGCCTCAAGCGAGCACTGCCAGCAGCAATGGCTATGGCAGCTTCACGCTCGCGGCCGGCGGCACTTGGACTTATGCGGCTGACAACAACCAAAGCACGATCCAGCAACTTGGCGTCGGTCAATCGATCAGCGACAGCTTCACCGCCGTGTCCTCTGACGGCACGGCCAGCCAGCTCGTGACCGTGACCATTGCCGGGACCAACGATGTACCGGTGATCGGTGGCGTTGCCACCGGCGCGGTGAGCGAGGATGCCTCGACGCCGAACCTGAGCACCAGTGGTGCGCTGACGATTGCCGATGTCGACCAGGGTCAGTCCAACTTCACGCCCCAGGCCGGCACCACCGGCGGCAACGGCTACGGCAATTTCACGCTGGCGGCCGATGGCAGCTGGACCTACACGGCCAACAACAGCCAGGCGGCGATCCAGCAGTTGGGCGCCGGCGAGTCGGTCAGCGATAGCTTCACTGCTGTGTCGTCCGACGGTACGGCCAGCCAGCTCGTGACGGTGACGATCACTGGCACCAATGACGTGCCGGTCATCGGCGGCGTCGCCAGCGGCGCGGTGCAAGAAGATATTGCGGTGGCGGGGGGCAGCCTCGCGGCCAGCGGGGCGTTGACGATCGTCGATGTAGATGCCGGCCAGTCGAACTTCGCGCCCCAAGCGAGTGCCGGCGGCAGCAACGGCTACGGCAGCTTCACATTGGCGGCCGACGGCAACTGGAGCTACAMGGCCGACAACAGCCAGGCAGCAATCCAACAGCTGGCCGCAGGTCAATCGCTCAGCGACAGTTTCACGGCAGTGTCGTCCGATGCGACGGCCAGCCAGGTGGTGACGGTGACCATTACCGGGACCAACGATGTGCCGGTCATCGGCGGCGTCGCCAGCGGCGCGGCGCAAGAAGATATTGCGGTGGCGGGGGGCAGCCTTGCGGCCAGCGGCGCGCTGACGATCGCCGATGTGGATGCAGGACAGTCCAGTTTTGCAGCCCAGGCCGGCACCGCCGGCAGCAATGGCTACGGCAGTTTCGCGCTGGCAACCGACGGCAACTGGACCTACACGGCCGACAACAGCCAAAGCGCGATCCAGCAGCTGGGCGCGGGTCAATCGATCAACGACAGGTTCACCGCGGTGTCGTCGGATGGCACCGCCAGCCGGGTGGTGACCGTGACCATTACCGGGACCAACGACGTGCCGGCGATCGGTGGCGTGGCCAGCGGGGCGGTGAGCGAGGACGCCTCGACAC
>NZ_JBFTPJ010000767.1:0-2912 GCF_056398445.1 Variovorax sp. 01T439_2 | reverse complement strand
CTCCAACTGGGTTCCCGAGAGGACGCTGTTGGCTTTCATGATCGACTGGACTTGGCTGGCCAGCCCGGCATAACTGGCCGACGAGCCGTTGAGCGTGCCCATCAGTTCGCCATAGCTGGGAGGCAGGTAGTTGCGTGCGAGGTCCGGGGTCGGCAGCAGCTGCTCCATGCCTCGGCTTCCCGTCATGGCGTTGTGGGTCCGGGTCAGCTGGTCCTTCGATTCCTTCAGCTGGTCGTACTGCTTCTGCATCCCGGAGATTTGCTGCTGCCAGTACATGACCTGCTGTATCAGGTTGGCGACGGCCGTGATGTCGATCACCGGGATCCCGGCTTTCGCGTGCGGCGGTGCGAGCGAGGCTGTGGCCGCGAGGAAGAGGGCAACAAGGAATCTACGCATGGGAGATCTCCTGGTGTGAGGGTGAACGGGAAGGGTTGTTCGCAAGCGCCCTGCGGAAAGACGGCAGCCATTGGGCGGGATCCGGTCCGCAGATCGCGATGAGTTCACGCATGAGGCGGACGTTGCCGGTGCGCCCGGAGATGACGTGCAAGGCGTCGTCGAATCCATGGAGATCGAGCTGCGCGACCACGCTGACATGGTTCTGCTTGATAAGGAACTGGCGAGAGCCAGGCTCGATCTCCTGCTTGATCAGCGCGAACTCCCGGTCGGTCAGGTTGAAGCCCCGGGTGTATTCGTCGTAGTCCGCCTCCGGATTGGGGAACAGGATCTTCGTCGGCGTCTGCTCGACGATCGCGCGGGCAATGCCGGAATCGAGCACGTGGCTGGTGCTTTGGGTGAACGTGGCGATATTCGCGTTCTTCTTGCGCCAGGTCTCCAGGCCGTTCTTGGCGAACTTCGCGAAGGCCGGATCGCTCAACAGCTTGGCGAACTCGTCCATCCAGCACACCAGCGGGCGGCCGTCCACCATCCGGTTCACGAGATGAAAGAGGTACAGGGTCAGCGGGGCGCGCACGACCTCGTTGTCCAGGAAGTCGGTCACATCGAAGCCCACGAGGGCGTGCCGGGCAAGCAGCGGGGCCACGTGGTCGTGCTCGTTGTCGAAGACCCAGGCATAGTCGCCGTGCTCCGAGGCGCACCACCGCCGAAGGCGCGCGTGCATCCCCTCCGGATCCGTGATGTCGAGGAAGGCGGCGAGCCGGGACAGGCGCCTGAAAGAGCGCTCGAGCTTCAGGGTGCCGCGCAGTGCCTGGTCGAGATCGTCTTCCTGCCGGACGGTCAGGGTCTCGCCCGGCGTGCGCATCACGAGGCGCCTGAGCCAGTGCCGCATGAACTCGACGTTGTCGGCGATCGAATCGTCGAGCTGCAACGGATTGCAGCCGGTGGGTGCCCCGTTCTTGAGTGGGAGGTACTGGCCGCCCAGGGCCCGCACCAGGATATGCAGCCCTTCATCCTTGTCGAAGACCACTTGTGTGGCGTCGAGGCGATTGCAGATCGCCACCATGCAGAAGCCCAGCAGCGTGGTCTTGCCGGTCCCGACCGGTCCCACGCCCGTGATGTGTCCGACATCGCGGCGGCTGCCGCCGTCCCGGCTGCGCGGGTCGCTCGCATGCAGCGAGAAGTAGTAGGGCGAGCCCGCGCGCGTGGTGAACATGGTCAGCGCATCGCCCCAGTAGTTGCCCGTTGCCCGGCCGGTCGGGAAATTGTGGAAGGGCGACATGGCGGCGAAGTTGCGGCTGGTGACGGGCGCCTTGCGGCTGCGGTAGCCGAAGTTTCCCGGCAGCTGCGCCCAGAAGGCCGCCTCCAGCGCGAGGTCCTCGCGGGCCACCACCATTCCCGCGTCGCCCAGCAGGTAGCGGGCGCGGGCGACGTTGTCGTTGAGTTGCTTCAGACGGGGCCGGCCCTCGGCCTCGCTGAGGCCGTCGTAGGTGTCGGCCAGCACATGCAGGCTGAAATGGTGGTCGCCCACCACGAAGCGATTGCTCATCAGGTCGTCCAGTGCGTCCTTGAGTTCCTCGGCCTGCGAGACTGCGAGGTCACCGGCGGCGGCCATCCGGTGATGCTGGCGGCTCATCATGTCGGTGGCCGTGCTCTTGGCCAGGAAGGTGAAGCTTTGCGTGAGCACGAAGGGGAAAGGTGCGGTCAGCAGGGCGCTGAACATGCCCGGCGCGGTGGGCGTGGGGTATTCCTTGATGCCGAGGAAGGCGCCAATGCGGGTCTGGGTGCCGGCCCGGTATTCCATGGCCTCGTTGCCGAAGAAGGGCCGGGTGGTGGCCAGGACCTCGTTGAGGGGGGCGCGCGGCAGCGGCATGCGCTGCCACTCCCCGTTGACGAGCAGGCCGTGGAATTCCACGAGGGAGGAAAAAAGCCCGTCGTTCCCCTGCAGCCGATAGATGCCCAGTGCTTCGGGGTCGTAGCGTTCCAGGGCGGCGAGCAGTTCCTGGCGCAGCTTGCTGCAGGCGTCCAGCGCATCGCGCAGCTCCGCCCGCGCACCCTCCGGGTCCGCGCGCTTGAACAGCCGCAATGCGGCGTTGCCGATGCGGGTGGGCTGCGGCCGGAAGACGACCGACAGGTACAGTTCATTGACCATCAGCCGTTCGCCAGCCATCTTGCGGCGATAGCGCTGCTCGATCTCGTCGGCGAAGCCGGGCGTCGTCCGCCCGGCCGGATAGGCCATCTCGCGGCGGCGGATCACGTGGGTCCAGAGCGCCAGGTTGGGCGACGCGATGTTGCGCAGCAGGACATTGAGGCGCTCATGCCAGCTGTTGATGTCCTCGTCGTCCGCGCTTTCGAAGCTCGTGCCGGCCAGGCGGAGTGTCTGCACATAGTCTCCGGCACGTGTCAGGGCCACATGCTCGTCCACATGCGCCGAAAGCGGAATCATGGTCGCGGCGCCGGCTTCGCGGCGCAGCGCGTGCTCGGGGCGTGAGAGCAGCTTCATGGCGGGGAACGGCGTC
>NZ_JBFTPJ010000766.1:0-2915 GCF_056398445.1 Variovorax sp. 01T439_2 | reverse complement strand
GGTCGCGCAGCACCACGATGCGATGCGCGACACGCACCACCTCGCTCATCTCCGACGAGATGAAGATCACCGCCATGCCCGCCTTCGCGAGCCGCAGGATCTCTTCCATGATCTCCTGCTTGGCCGCCACGTCGATGCCGCGCGTGGGCTCGTCGAGGATCAACAGGCGCGGCTCGGTCGCGAGCCAGCGCGCGATCATGGCTTTTTGCTGGTTGCCGCCCGAGAGCAGGCCGATGGGGGTTTCCACGCTCGCGGTCTTGATGCCCAGCGACGCGACAAAGCGCTCCGCGATCGCCGTCTGCTCGGCGCGCGACAGGAAGCGCCGCACGCCCAGGCGCGCCTGCAGCGCCAGCGCGATGTTCTCGCGCACCGAGAGCTCGGCCACGATGCCGTCGGTCTTGCGCTCTTCGGGGCACAGTGCGAGCCCTTCGCGGATCGCGTCGGCAGGGTTCGAGAAGCTGACGGAGCGGCCATCGATGCTCAGCACGCCGCGGTCGGGCGCTTCGAGCCCGAACAGGAGGCGCGCCAGCTCGGTGCGGCCCGCGCCCAAGAGGCCCGCGATGCCGACCACCTCGCCAGCGCGTACGCGCAGGTCGGTGGCCTGCAGCTGGCCCGCCTGGCCCAGGCCCTCGGCCTGCAGCAGGGCGGGCGCCGCTTCATCGAAGGCCGGCAGCGCCGCCGGCCGGGCTGACTGCGCCGCCAGCTCGCGCCCCAGCATCGCGGCAATCAGTGCCTGCGGGCCGAGGTCCGCGGCGCGCCACTCGCCCACCCAGTTGCCGTTGCGCAGCACCGTGATGCGGTCCGACACCGCATACATCTGGTTGAAGAAGTGCGTCACGAAGACGATCGCGAGACCTTCGCTGCGCAGGCGCCGCAGCACCTCGAACAGCTTCTCGACCTCGTCGTCGTCCAGGCTCGAGGTCGGCTCGTCGAGGATCAGCACCTTCGACGACACGCCCAGCGAGCGCGCAATGGCCACCATCTGCTGCACCGCGACCGAATAGCTCGACAGCAGCCGGCTCACGTCGATGTCCAGGCCGATGCGCGCCAGCAGCTCTTCGGCGCGCCGGTTCACCGCCGCCCAGTCGATGCGAAAACCCTGCGCCGCGCCGCAGCGCGGATAGCGGCCCGCAAACACGTTCTCGGCCACCGAAAGGTTCGGGCACAGGTTGACCTCCTGGTAGACCGTGCTGATGCCGAGCTTCTGCGCCTCCAGCGGCGAGGCGGGATGAATGGGTTGTCCGTCCAGGTGCATCTCGCCACCGCTCGACGGAAGAACCCCCGTGAGCACCTTGATGAGCGTCGACTTGCCCGCGCCGTTCTGCCCCATGAGCGCATGGATCTCGCCGGGGTAGAGCTTCAGCTGCACGTCGCGCAGCACCGGGATGCCGCCGAACTGCTTGTGGATGCCCCGCAGTTCGAGCACGGGGCTGGTGCTGCTCTGGCTCATGCGCTCGCCTACTTGTTCTTGTTGTAGACGTCGATGAACACGGCCGCCAGCAGCACCAGGCCCTTGATGACCTGCTGGTAGTCGATGCCGATGCCCAGGATCGACATGCCGTTGTTCATCACGCCCATGATGAAGGCGCCGATCACCGCGCCCATCACCCGGCCCACGCCGCCCGAGGCCGAGGCACCGCCGATGAAGCAGGCCGCGATCACGTCGAGTTCGAAGCCCAGGCCCGCCTTGGGCGTGGCCGTGTTGAGCCGCGCCGCGAACACCAGGCCCGCGAGCGCGGCCAGCGCGCCCATGTTGACGAAGGTCAGGAAGGCGAGCCGCTGCGTCTTCACGCCCGACAGCCGCGCTGCCTTCTCGTTGCCGCCCAGCGCATAGATGCGCCGGCCGATGGTGGTGCGGTTGGTGACGAAGTCGTACACCACGATCAGCACCGCCATCACGATCAGCACGTTGGGCAGGCCCTTGTAGGTCGAGAGCAGGTAGCTGAAGAACAGGATGATGGCCGCGAAGAACAGGTTCTTCACCAGGAAGAACACATACGGCTCCGTCTCCATGCCGTGCGCCGCGAGCTTGGCGCGCCCGCGCAGCTTGAAGAACACCAGCGCCGCGGCAGCCARCGCGCCGACCACCAGCGAGGTGGTGCGCAACGTGTCACCGCCCAGCGGATCGGGAATGAAGCCCGAGCTCAGCCGCTGGAACTCGACCGGGAACGGCCCCACCGACTGCCCCGCCAGCAGCGCCAGCGTGAGCCCCTTGAACACCAGCATGCCCGCGAGCGTGACGATGAATGACGGGATCTTGCGGAACGCGACGAACCAGCCTTGCGCAGCGCCGATGAGCGCGCCCGCCGCAATGCTGACGATGGCCGTCGGCACGAAGTGCCATTCATACTCCACCATCAGCACCGCCGCCAGCGCGCCGATGAAGCCGCAGACCGAGCCCACCGACAGGTCGATGTGCCCCGCCACGATCACCAGCAGCATGCCCAGCGCCATGATGACGACGTAGCTGTTCTGCAGCAGCAGGTTGGTGAGGTTCAGCGGCCGCAGCAGCGTGCCGTCGGTCAGCACCTGGAACAGCACCATGATCGCGACCAGCGAGATCAGCATGCCGTATTCGCGCAGGTTGTTCTTGAGGAAGCCGGCGTGCAGCTTCGGGGCGGCCTCTGCGATGGGGACGGCGGCGTTCACCGCGTTGGCGTCAGGCTGCGACATGGACGGAACTCCCCGCGCTCACGATGGCGTGCATGATGCGCTCCTGCGAAGCCTCGGCGGCCGGAAATTCGGCCACGAAGCGGCCCTCGTTCATCACGTAGATGCGGTCGCACATGCCGAGCAGTTCCGGCAGTTCGGAAGAAATCATGAGAATACCTTTGCCCTCGCTCGCGAGCTGGTCGATGATGGTGTAGATCATACCTTTGCCCTCGCTCGCGAGCTGGTCGATGATGGTGTAGATC
>NZ_JBFTPJ010000765.1:0-2919 GCF_056398445.1 Variovorax sp. 01T439_2 | reverse complement strand
CGGCCAGCCCGAGCGGCACGGCGAGCATCGGCGGCAGCCCGAACTGCACCATCATCCCCGAGGCGAGCGTGCCGGAGAGCGCCACCACCGCGCCCACCGAAAGATCGATGCCGCCGGTGAGGATGGCGGCGGTCATGCCGACCGCGATGATGGCGTTGATCGACGACTGCAGCGCGATGTTCTGCAGGTTGCCCCAGGACAGGAAGTTGTCGGTCGCGGCGATCATGAAGACCGAGATGGCGACGAGGCCTACCAGTGGGAGGAAGGCGGTCGAGCGGCGCAGCTGGGTGAAGGGGCCGCCTGCCGGTGCGGGCGGCGTGGGATGGGTTGCGGTTGCGTTCATTTCAGGTGCTCCATGGCGCATTGCTGGAAGACAGGGGCGCTGTTGTTCTTGGCGCTGTTGTTCAGGGCGTGTGCACAGATCACCGGGTACTCCCCTCCGCGAATGTCCCCCGGCCTTCGGCCTCCTCCTTGATTTCGCTGCGGGGAGCACCCGATGCYCTGTGCACTTGGGCACGCTCGTTGTGYATCGCTGATCAACGACCGCTCCGCATAACGATCACGTCGATGGGGTGCCTTGCGCAGCGAAATCAAGGGGGAGGCCGCAGGCCGGAGGACATTCGCGGAGCAAGGTACCCCGTCGGCGGGAGCGCGCCCCGAAGCGGCAGTCATTGAAGGCCCCCGGACGAAGTAGCGTGCCGCATGATGTCGCCCGAATTGATCGCGTCACCTTCCAGCGTCGCCACAATGGCCCCGCCCGAGAACACCGCCACGCGGTCGCACATGCCCACGATCTCGGGCAGCTCGCTCGAGATCATGATGATGGCCTTGCCCTGCTGCGTGAGCTCGCGCATGAGGCCGTAGATCTCGGCCTTGGCGCCCACGTCGATGCCGCGCGTGGGCTCGTCGAAGATCAGCACCTCGCTCGCGTGGCCGAGCCAGCGCGCGATCACCACCTTCTGCTGGTTGCCGCCCGACAGCGTGGCCACGCGCGTCTCGATGCCCGGCGCCTTCACGCCCACGCGCTTCGAGAGCTCGGTGGCCGATTGCCTTTCCGACTTCTGGCTCACGAGCCCCGCGCGCCTGTGGCGGCCGAGGTTGTTCATCGAGATGTTGAAGCGGACCGTGAAGTCGGTGATCAGCCCCTCGACCTTGCGGCTCTCGGGCAACAGGCCAATGCCGTTCGCGAGCGCCTGCGTCGGATCGTTCAAGCGAACGGGCCGGCCGTTGCGCAGCACCGTCTTGCGGTGCGCGCGGTCGGCGCCCATCATGCCCAGCGCAAGCTCGGTGCGGCCCGAGCCCACCAGCCCCGCAAAGCCGAGGATCTCGCCCTCATGCAGCTCGAAGCTGTTCACCGGCCCGCCCTTGGCGAGCTGGATCTCGGGCACCTCGAGCACCTTGCGCCCGCGCGGCGCGGGCTGCGGCTTGGGCGGAAAGCTGTGCTCGATCCTGCGGCCAACCATCATCTCGACCAGCGCATCCACATCGGTCGCGCCCACCTCCGCATGCCCCGCGTTGGCGCCGTCGCGCAGCACGCTGATGCGGTCGCACACCTCGAAGATCTCGTCCAGGTGGTGCGAGATGAAGATCATCGCCACGCCCCTGGCACGCAGCTCGCGCATGATCCTGAACAGGTGGCCAGCCTCATTGGGCGTGAGCGTGGCGGTGGGCTCGTCGAGCACCAGCAGCTTCGCGTCGAGCGACAGTGCCTTGCCGATCTCCACGAACTGCTGCTGCGCCACCGAGAGCCGGCAGATCGGCACGCCAAGGTCGATCTGCACGCCCAGCTCGTCGAAGAGCTGCTGCGCCGAACGCTTCATCGCGGCCCTGTCCATCAGCCCGAAGCGGTTCGTCAGGTAGCGGCCCAGGAAGATGTTCTCCACCGCGTTCAGATACGGCACGAGGCTGAACTCCTGGAAGATGATGCCGATGCCCGCCGCGATCGCGTCGCCATAGCCCGCGAAGCTGCGCTCGCTGCCCTCGATGAAGATGCGCCCCTCGTCGGCCTGGTAGATGCCGCCGAGGATCTTCATCAGCGTCGACTTGCCCGCGCCGTTCTCGCCGAGCAGCGCATGCACCTCGCCCTTGCGGATCGAGAGGTCGATGCCCGAGAGCGCCTTCACGCCCGGAAAGCGCTTGGACACGCCTTCCAGCCGGAGCATCTCTTCTGGTGCAGAGGAGGAGGTCATGGCCGGCGCCGGTTACCAGCTGAAGGTCTTCGCGCCCTCGGCGTCGATCAGCTTCACGTCCACCGGCACCGCGGCCGGCACGTTGGCGCCCCACTTCTTCGCCAGCGCGATGCCGATCGCCAGGCGGATCTGGTCGCGCGGGTACTGGGCGGTGGTGGCGATGAACTTCGAGCCCGGCTTCTGCATCGCCTTGATGGCTTCGGGCGCGCCGTCCACGCTCGCGAGCTTCACGTCCTTGCCGCTGGCCTCGATGGCCGCGAGCGCGCCCATCGAGCCGCCGTCGTTCACGCTGAAGATGCCCTTCAGGTCCTTGTTGGCCTGCAGGATGTTCTCGGTGACCGTGAGCGCGGTGGCGCGCTCCTGCTTGCCGTTCTGCGTGCTCACCACCTTGATGCCGGGGTACTTGGCCAGCGCCTCGCGGCAGCCCTTCACGCGCTCCAGGATCGGCACCACCGGAATGCCGTCGAGGATGGCCACGTCGCCTTTCTCGCCGATGCTCTTGGCAAGGTATTCGCAGGCGAGGCGGCCCGCGTCGGTGTTCTTCGAGCCCACGAAGGAGTCGACCGGGCCCTGCGCGTTGGCATCCACCGCCACCACGATCAGTCCCGCCTTCTTGGCCGAGCGCACGGCCGACTGCACGCCGGTGGAGTCGGTCGGGTTCAGCAGCAGGATGTCGATCTTCTTCTGGATCATGTCCTCCACGTCGCCGATCTGCTTGGCCACGTCGTGC
>NZ_JBFTPJ010000764.1:0-4942 GCF_056398445.1 Variovorax sp. 01T439_2 | reverse complement strand
GGCCTCAAGTCCTGGCGCGGCCCCACAAGGGCTGGCAAGGGGCACCCAAGGTTTTTCGTTCCCGAAAAAACTCCAAAGGTTGATCATGGAAATCTCGAAGGCGGAACTCGCTTCCGCAGCAGCCGCGTCCTCTGGCGCCGGCAACCCAACGCAAGAACTCATGGGCGCTGAAGTGCTGGTCAAGGCACTGCAGGCCGAAGGCGTCCAGTACATCTGGGGCTATCCCGGCGGCGCGGTTCTGTACATCTACGACGCGTTCTACAAGCAGGACACCATCCAGCACGTGCTGGTGCGCCACGAGCAGGCAGCCGTCCACGCGGCCGATGGGTATGCGCGCGCCACCGGCGAGGTCGGCGTGGCGCTGGTCACCTCGGGCCCCGGCCTCACGAATGCCGTCACCGGCATCGCCACGGCGTACATGGACTCGATCCCGATGGTGATCATCTCGGGCCAGGTACCCACCGCCGCCATCGGCCTGGACGCCTTCCAGGAATGCGACACCGTGGGCATCACCCGCCCCATCGTGAAGCACAACTTCCTCGTCAAGGATCCGAAGGATCTGGCCATGACGATGAAAAAGGCCTTCCACATCGCACGCAGCGGCCGGCCCGGGCCGGTGGTGGTGGACGTGCCCAAGGACGTTTCCTTCAAGAAGACCCCGTATGCCGGCTATCCCGACAAGGTCGAGATGCGCTCGTACAACCCGGTGCGCAAGGGCCACGGCGGTCAGATCCGCAAGGCGCTGCAGCTGCTGCTGAACGCCAAGCGCCCCTACATCTACACGGGCGGCGGCGTGCTGCTGGGCAACGCCTGCAACGAACTGCGCACGCTGGTCGACATGCTCGGCTACCCGGTCACCAATACGCTGATGGGCCTGGGCGCCTATCCGGCGAGCGACCGCAAGTTCCTGGGCATGCTGGGCATGCACGGCACCATCGAAGCCAACAACGCCATGCAGAACTGCGACGTGCTGCTGGCCGTGGGCGCGCGCTTCGATGACCGCGTGATCGGCAACCCCAAGCACTTCGCGACGAACGAACGCAAGATCATCCACGTCGACATCGATCCGTCGAGCATCTCCAAGCGCGTGAAGGTCGATATCCCGATCGTCGGCGACGTGAAAGACGTGCTCACCGAGCTGATCTCGATGATCCGCGAGAGCACCACCAAGCCCGACGCCGGCGCGCTGGCCGACTGGTGGAAGACCATCGAGGCCTGGCGCTCGCGCGACTGCCTCAAGTACGACCGCGGCAACAAGGACGTGATCAAGCCGCAGTACGTGGTCGAAACGCTCTGGAACATGACCAAGGACGCCGACGCGTACATCACCTCGGACGTGGGCCAGCACCAGATGTGGGCGGCGCAGTACTACCGCTTCGACGAGCCGCGCCGCTGGATCAATTCGGGTGGCCTCGGCACCATGGGCGTGGGCATTCCGTACGCCATGGGCATCAAGCTCGCCAAGCCCGATTCGGAAGTGTTCACCATCACCGGCGAAGGCTCGGTGCAGATGTGCATCCAGGAACTCTCGACCTGCCTGCAGTACAACACGCCGATCAAGATCTGCTCGCTCAACAACCGCTACCTGGGCATGGTGCGCCAGTGGCAGGAGATCGAATACTCCGGCCGCTACAGCCACAGCTACATGGATGCGCTGCCCAATTTCGTGAAGCTGGCCGAGGCCTACGGGCACGTCGGCATGCTGATCGAGCGTCCACAGGACGTGGAGCCGGCGCTGCGCGAAGCACGCAAGCTCAAGGACCGCACGGTGTTCATGGACTTCCGCACCGACCCCACCGAGAACGTGTTCCCGATGGTCAAGGCCGGCATGGGCATCACCGAGATGCTGCTGGGCTCCGAAGACCTCTGACCGGTCTGCGGCGCATTTGCTTTTAACTCTTTACTGACGAATCTATTGCCCGCCGAGCCTGCGCATTACCGTGCGCGGGGGAGGGCGGCGAAAGCGAAAGCTTCCGCGCAGGCGAAAAGAGGAGTCACGCAAACATGAAACACATCATTGCAGTGCTGCTGGAAAACGAGCCAGGTGCTCTTTCCCGCGTGGTGGGCCTGTTCTCGGCCCGCGGCTACAACATCGAATCGCTGACCGTCGCGCCGACCGAGGACGCGAGCCTCTCGCGCATGACCATCGTCACCGCCGGCTCGGACGACGTGATCGAACAGATCACCAAGCATCTCAACCGGCTGATCGAAGTGGTGAAGGTCGTCGACCTGACCGAAGGCGCGTACACGGAGCGCGAGCTCATGATGGTGAAGGTGCGCGCAGTCGGCAAGGAGCGCGAGGAAATGATGCGCATGGCCGAGATCTTCCGCGGCCGCATCATCGACGTCACGGACAAGAGCTACACCATCGAACTCACCGGCGACCACGGCAAGAACGACGCTTTCCTGGAAGCGATCGACCGTAGCGCTATCCTCGAGACTGTCCGCACCGGTGCCAGCGGCATCGGGCGCGGCGAGCGCATCCTGCGCGTGTAGGGGGTGAAGATCCCCTCAGTTCCACTGTTCTAAACCAAGGCACGAGGAGAAGGTAATGCAAGACTTGCTGGGCTTCGAGAAGATGGTCACCCCGATCGTCATCCGGATACTGTATTTCCTGGGATTGATGGTGGTATTGATTTCCGGCGTGGGCGCGCTCTTCAGCGGCGGCTTCAGAGGCATTCTTACCGGCTTCGCGATCCTGATTTTTGGCGCGATCATGGTTCGCGTCTACAGCGAATGGCCATGCGCATGCGCAGAACCTGAACGACAGCGGCGTCAAGGTCGTGGTCGGCCTGCGCAAGGGCGGCGCCTCCTGGCCCAAGGTCGAGAAGGCCGGCCTCAAGGTCGCCGAAGTGGCCGACGCCGTGAAGGCCGCCGACGTGGTCATGATCCTGCTGCCCGACGAGCAGATCGCCAACGTCTACAAGAACGACGTGGCACCGAACATCAAGGAAGGCGCTTCGCTGGTCTTCGCGCACGGCTTCAACGTGCACTACGGCTTCGTGCAGCCGCGCGCCGACCTCGACGTGTGGATGGTCGCTCCCAAGGCCCCCGGCCACACCGTGCGCAGCACCTACACGCAAGGCGGCGGCGTGCCCCACCTCGTGGCCGTGCACCAGGACAAGAGCGGCAAGGCGCGCGACCTCGCGCTGAGCTACGCCACCGCCAACGGCGGCGGCAAGGCCGGCATCATCGAGACCAACTTCCGCGAAGAAACCGAGACCGACCTGTTCGGCGAACAGGCGGTTCTGTGCGGCGGCACGGTCGAGCTGATCAAGGCCGGTTTCGAGACGCTGGTGGAAGCCGGCTACGCGCCCGAAATGGCGTACTTCGAATGCCTGCACGAGCTCAAGCTGATCGTCGACCTGATCTATGAAGGCGGCATCGCCAACATGAACTACTCGATCTCGAACAACGCCGAATACGGCGAGTACGTCACGGGCCCGCGCATCGTGACCGAAGAGACCAAGAAGGTCATGAAGCAAGTGCTCAAGGACATCCAGACCGGCGAATACGCCAAGAGCTTCGTGCTGGAAAACGCTGCCGGCGCTCCCACGCTGATCAGCCGCCGCCGCCTGAACTCCGAGCACCAGATCGAAGTCGTCGGCGAGAAGCTGCGCGCGATGATGCCGTGGATCAAGAAGAACAAGCTGGTCGACCAGACCCGCAACTGATCCGCCAATGAAGCGGGTGCCGCGGCACCCGTTTTCCGAGGGCCACCCGCCGGGGTGGCCTTTTTTCATGAGGGGGCGGACCATCCCCCCTGAACTACACTGCGAACCCATGCGATTTACAGACCAGGAAGCTATCGGATGGATAGCTGTTCGCGCAGTGCCCACGAGGGACGGAGGCAAATTCAATGCATGACGACACGGTTCCCGACGAAGTGCCGCCGCGCAAGCGCCGCAAGGGCATCTACATACTGCCGAACCTGTTCACGCTCGCTGCGCTGTTCGGGGGCTTCTATTCGATCGTGATGGCGATGAATGCGCGTTTCGACCTCGCGGCGATCGGCGTGTTCGCCGCAATGATTCTCGACAGCCTGGACGGCCGCGTGGCGCGCATGACCAACACGCAAAGCGCGTTCGGCGAGCAGATGGATTCGCTGTCCGACATGGTGTCGTTCGGCGCCGCTCCTGCGCTCATCGCCTACGAATGGTCGCTCAAGGGACTGGGCCGCTGGGGCTGGATCGCGGCCTTCGTGTATTGCGCCTGCGCCGCGCTGCGGCTGGCGCGCTTCAACGTCAATACCGGCGTGGTCGACAAGCGCTGGTTCCAGGGGCTGCCGTCCCCGGCGGCGGCGGCGCTCGTGGCCGGCTTCATCTGGCTCATGACCGAGTGGGGCAAGCGCGGCGGCGAGGTGCTGTATCTCTCGTGGACGCAGATCACGTGGATCACCTTCGCGTTCACGCTCTACGCCGGACTTTCGATGGTCACCAATGCGCCGTTCTACAGCTTCAAGGACGTCCAGATGAAAAAGAGCGTGCCCTTCGTGGTGATCGTGCTCATCGCGCTCGGCATCGCGGTCATCAACATCCATCCGCCCACGGTGCTTTTCGGCCTCTTCGTGGCCTATGGCCTGAGCGGCTATGTGGTCTACGCGTGGCGCAAGGCCAAGGGGCAGCAGGCGAGCGTGATCAGCACCTCGACCGAAGAGCCCGACGAGCGGGGCTTGCATAACTGAAGCCGGCTTGTGCTACATTCACAACCCTCATGACCAAGATTTCGCTGCTGGCCCTACTAGCCCTCCCTCACGGGCGGAGACGGTAGCGCACGCGCAAATCCCTCACCACGGCCCGTTCGCACCAGCAACGGGCCGTTTGTTTTTGGGGTTGCTGGTTGATTCCAACCATCACAGAGAAATCGACATGCTGAAGCAACCTCAAGCCAAATACCGCGCATTCGCCCCGATCGGCCTCAAGGACCGCACCTGGCCCGATGC
>NZ_JBFTPJ010000763.1:0-2931 GCF_056398445.1 Variovorax sp. 01T439_2 | reverse complement strand
ATCCCCATCAGCTCGCCCATTCGCAACGCCTACATCGACTTTAGCAAGATGACCCTGAGCCTTGTCGCGGTGGTCACCGACGTGATTCGCGATGGCAAGCCCGTCGTTGGCTACGGCTTCAACTCGAACGGCCGCTACGGCCAGGGCAAGCTGATGCGCGAGCGATTCATTCCGCGCATCATGGAGGCGAAGCCGTCGTCCCTCGTCGACGACAGCGGCGACAACCTCGATCCGCACAAGATCTGGAACACGATGTTCACCAATGAGAAGCCGGGCGGCCATGGCGAGCGCTCGGTGGCCATTGGCACCATCGACATGGCGGTGTGGGACGCGGTGGCCAAGATCGAAGGCAAGCCGCTGTTCCAGTTGCTGGCCGACCGCTATGGCGACGGCAAGCCCAACCGCAAGATCTTCGTCTACGCGGCGGGCGGCTACTACTACCCGGGGCAGGACCATGGGAAGCTCCAGGACGAAATGCGCAGCTACATCGACCGCGGCTACACGGTCGTCAAGAAGAAGATCGGCGGCGCCTCGCTCGACGAAGACCTGCGCCGCATCGACTCGATCATGGAAGTGCTGCAGGACGGCCAGAAGCTCTGCGTCGACGCCAACGGGCGCTTCGACCTGGAAACCGCGATTGCCTATGCCAAGGCCCTGTCGCAGTACGACCTCTTCTGGTACGAGGAGCCGGGCGATCCGCTGGACTTCGAATTGCAGGCAGCCTTGCGCAATTTCTACAAGAACCCAATGGCCACTGGCGAAGATCTCTTCTCCATGCAGGATGCGCGCAACCTGATCCGCTACGGCGGCATGCGCCCGGACCGCGATTGGCTGCAGTTTGACTGCGCGCTCAGCTACGGCCTGGTGGAGTACCTGCGCACGCTGGAGATGTTGAAGGAACATGGCTGGTCGGCCAGCCGCTGCATCCCGCACGGCGGGCACCAGATGTCGCTGAACATCGCTGCCGGCCTTGGCCTCGGTGGCAACGAGTCGTACCCCGACCTGTTCCAGCCATTCGGCGGGTTCCCGGACGGCGTGAAGGTCGAGAACAGCTTCGTGACCCTGCCCGATCTGCCGGGCATCGGCTTCGAGGGCAAGGCCGATCTGTACCGCGAGATGCAGGCGCTTTCGGCCTGACGCAGATGGCCCACAAAGGAGACAACACCATGAAAAGCATTTGGCGCTGCGGCGCGGGCATCGTCCTGCTCGCTTCGGCCACGCTGGCCTCTGCAGACTTCCCGGACAAGCCCGTCACGCTGGTTGTTCCGTTCGCGGCCGGCGGCCCGAGCGACAAGATCGCCCGGGACCTGGCCGAGGCACTGCGCAAGCCGCTCGGCCAGACCGTGATCGTCGACAACGCCGCCGGTGCGGGCGGCACGATCGGCTCGGCCAAGGTGGCGCGCGCCACGCCGGACGGCTACACGCTGCTGGTGCATCACATCGGCATGGCCACCGCACCGGCGCTGTATCGCAAGCTCCCCTACAAGGTGCCCGATGACTTCGAAATGCTGGGCCTGATCAACGAAGCCCCATCCGTGGTGATCGGCAAGCCGAGCCTGGAAGCCACCAGCTTCGCGGACTTGCGCAAGTGGATTGCTGCGAACGGCGGAAAGGTCAACCTGGCCCATGCAGGGCTGGGCTCCGCGTCGCACCTGTGCGGCTTGATGTTCCAGAGCGCCTTGAAGACCAGCATGACCCCGGTGCCCTACAAGGGAACCGCACCGGCCATGACGGACCTCATCGGCGGCCAGGTCGACCTCATGTGCGAGCAGGCCACCAACGCCGTGCCGCAGCTCGAGGGCAAGAAGGTCAAGGTCTACGGCATCACGAGCCTGAAGCGCCTGCCGCTGCCATCGCTCAAGGACACTCCCACGCTCGCGGAGTCCGGGCTCAAGGATTTCGACGTGCAAGTCTGGCACGGCTTGTATGCGCCCAAGGGCACGCCGCCCGCGGTGCTGGAAAAGCTGAACGCGGCGCTTCGCGCCGCACTGAAGGATCCGGAACTCATCAAGCGCGAAGAGGCGCTGGGCCTCACCGTGGTGAATGACGACCGCCTGGCCGCGGCCGGTCACCGGAAGTTCGTGGAAGCGGAGAAAGTCCGCTGGTCGAAGGTCATCAAGGAAGCCGGCGAATACGCTGACTGAGCGCGAGCCGTGCAAGCGCATGACGATGGGCTTGCCAACTCGAAGGGGCCGCCTGTGGTGAAAGCCTGGAACGCCGTTCTGGCTGAGACCCTGGAAGCAGGGGGGAAGCCAGCAGGCACGCGCGGTCGCCTCGCAATCCCCGTGGCTGGGGACGATGCGAAGGCAACGTGGACAGTGCGCCCCGCAATCGAGATGCCTTGAGCAAGGAATTTGCATCGGCAGGCGGCGCGCTGACGCACGCACAAACCGTAGTGCTACGGCATAGGTGAGGTGCTTTCGTTCTCGGGAAGGTCGCCAGAAGTGATTGGCTCATGGCTTTTCATGGGAGAGCGTTTTCAAGCTCCAGTTATGGCTCGCGAGTCGGCGCGATTCGCGTCGTTCAGTTTCGTGAAGCGCTCACGGCGGAGAGCATTCCCAGGACACTGGCGTACGTGCCATTGGCTTCTGCGTACCGGATGAACTTGGCGCGTTCTACGACAATTTCCTGGGCCTCAGGCTCATCGCGCAGAAGTGCCATGGTTTCTGAAAGAAATTCTTCCAGCGGCATGGACTGCTCGTCGTTTTCCTGGCCCAGCAACGTTGTTCGCACGCCCGGTGGCGCCACTTCGATGACTTGGACAGAGGCGTCCGCCACCTGGATGCGCAGGCTCTCGGTGAAGGAGTGAAGGGCGGCTTTCGTTGCGTTGTAGGTGGGCGTGGCCGGCAGTGGAACGAATGCGAGCGAAGAGGTGACGTTCACGATCACCGCGTCGCTTTTGTCCACCAGTTGCGGCAAGAAGGCGTAGAC
>NZ_JBFTPJ010000762.1:0-2932 GCF_056398445.1 Variovorax sp. 01T439_2 | reverse complement strand
GGCAGCGGCATCGTCTACACCGCCACGGTGAAGGCGGCCGAGGCGTTCTTCGCCGAACTGGCGGCCGCCGGCGAGTCCGCGGGCCTGTACCACGGCCGGCGGCGCGCCGGCGAACGGCGCGCCGCACAGGACGCGTTCATGGCGGGCGAGCTGCGCGTGATGGTGGCCACCAATGCCTTCGGCATGGGGGTCGACAAACCGGACATCCGCTTCGTGCTGCACTACCAGATGCCCTCCAGCCTCGATGCCTACTACCAGGAGTCGGGCCGCGCCGGCCGCGATGGCGAGCGCGCCGACTGCATTCTTCTGTACCTGCGGTGCGACCGCGCGGTGCAGCAGTTCTTCCTGGCCGGCTGGCTGCCCGAGTTGGCCGAACTGCGTGCGCTGCAGCAGCATCTGCTGCCGATGCCGAACGCAGCCGCGGCACCGGGCTGGAGCGAGGCGCAGCTCCAGCAGCGCGCGCGCCTGCCGCGCGGCAAGCTTCGCGTGCTGCTGAGCCTGCTGCGGCAGCAAGACCGGGTGGTGCGCGACCGCGAGGGACGACTGCGCTGGCGCGGGAAGCCGCCGCTCGAAGACGCCGAACTCGATGCGCTTCTGGACGAACACCGCGAGAAGCGCGAGCAGGACCGCGAGGCGCTGGAACGCATGACCTTCTATGCGACGACCGGCCTGTGCCGCTGGCAGGTGCTTCTGTCGGGCCTTGGAAGCGATGCGCTCGCGCAGCGCTGCGGCGCCTGCGACAACTGCGTGCGGCTGGCCCGCCACGAGCGCGAGCGCCGCGCGGCTGCGCGAGACGCGGCAGCAAAGGAAGAAGCAGACCCGCCGCAGCACGCCGCCGCTTTTGCCCGGGGAGCGTCGGTGCGCGTGCCGCGTTATGGGGTCGGATGCGTCACGGCCGCCGATGCGGTCTCCGTGACGATCGAATTTCCCGACGGCAGCCAGCGCTGCTTCCGGCCCGAGTTCGTGCGCCCGGTGCCCGCGCTTCGCCGGGCCTGAGGCCGGCGCGCAGCACGAACGCCTACTTGCCCGCGATCACGTGCCGCTTGTGCAGCGAGCTCGAAGCGTTCATGCCGGCGTCTTCGTCGACACCGATGCCCAGCCGGTCCACCAGCTCTCCGCCGAGCCAGGCCGTGACCATGGCAAGGGCCGCGCCTGCGAAGGACCAGGCCATCTGGCCCAGTTGCGGCGCATAGTCGCGGTCGCGCAGCAGAAAGCTCGCAACGAACAGCAGCAGGACGAGCACGTTGCCGCCGCCGTGCATGGCGCCGATGCGCTTGGCCCTGGTGCCCGAGGGAATGGCCAGCCAGTCGAGGGTTCCGAAAGGCGCGGCGAGCACGCCGCCCACCAGGCCGGCCGCGATCAGCCAGTATGAAACGGCGGCCATGACCTGGCTGTGTCCCGCCAGGTAGATGATGTCGAACACCACCGCAGTCGCGAGCAGCCCAAGCGGAAACACCACCAGCATCTGGTGCACCGAGTGGCCGAGGAAACGGACTCTTGCATGCATGGGATCACCTCCATTGCCTGAACCCCGCCATCTGAGCGGCAGCCGCAACCGGTCCCGCGCAAGCAAGTGCCGCCAGTGCGGGTCGGTACTTTCCTACTCGCCGGCTGCCGTCTCACAAGCGCAAGGGAAAAATTCAAACTCTCTTTATCGGCGCTGGATGACGCTCTGCAGTTGGCAACGCATCAGGCTGCGCGACATGGACAAGTTCTTCGCATCCTTCGCCAATGCCACGGCGCGCGCGGCCGGCAGTCCGATTGCATTCCTGATCTGTGTCGCGCTGGTCGTTGCCTGGGCGGCGGCGGGGCCCTTCTTCCATTTTTCCGAGAACTGGCAGCTGACCATCAACACCGGCACCACCATCGTCACCTTCCTGATGGTGTTCCTGATCCAGAACACGCAGAACCGCGACGGGGCGGCACTTCAGACCAAGCTCGACGAGCTGATCCGGTCATCGAACGCCGGCGACGAGTTCATGGGCATCGAGAAGCTCACTGACAAGGAGCTGGCCGAGCTGCACGAGAAATGCGAAGCGGCCGCCAAGAGAAGCCATGCCGCGCTCGACCGCACGCGCAGCGAGCGCGCACGGCGCGGCCACAGGGGCGCCCCCCAGGAAGGCGCTCAACCAACAGAAAGCAAAGCATGAAGAAATCCATCTGGAAACTGTATGGCTATGGCTGGGTCACGCTCGGCTTCTTCCTGGTGTCGCTGGTGGGCCACTGGGTCTTCGGCTGGTTCGCCTATGTGGACGAGCAGAAGCACTTCGGCGTGCCGCCGGAGGTGTCGGGCTACCTGATCCAGATGTCGAGGGACACGCTGGAGAACTGGCAGTCGGAGTTCCTGCAGCTGCTGTGGCAGATCGGCGGCCTGGCCTTCCTGCTCTATGTCGGCTCGCCGCAGTCCAAGGAAGGCGACGACCGCATGGAAGCCAAGATCGATGCGATCCTGGCGGCGGTCGACCCGAAGAACGCCGATGTCCTGATCGACGAGATCGACCGCGAATACGCCGGCCGGCACACCGACCTGCGCTGGACCAGGATGGCGAAGAAAGACGCATCCTGACGTGACGGCGGCGCGCGCGGCGCCGCCGCCGCCGTGCGTCAGGAGCCGATGACCTGCAGGTCGCCGCTCGCGCCGAGCAGCTGGCGCACCTGCTGCGCGAGCGAGCCGAAGATGCGCCCCGCAAGGCTGGGCTCGTCGCGCCCGAAGACGATGCGGTCGCAGCCGAAGTCGCGGGCCGCCGCAACGATGGTCTCGGCGCTGCGGCCGATCGCCACGGTGCTGCTGCAGGACACGCCCGACATCGCGAGCAGGTTCTGCGCGAACTGCAGTTCCTCGGCGCCCGCGCTCTGCTGCAGCTCGCGCAGCTCCTGCGGGTCGAAGAACATCGCGACGTGGCCGGAGACCACGGGTTGCACCCGCAAGAGC
>NZ_JBFTPJ010000761.1:0-2935 GCF_056398445.1 Variovorax sp. 01T439_2 | reverse complement strand
AAAGTGACCGGCACGCCGGCCGCCGCCAGGCTGCCGCCCACGAAGCAGCCGATGGTGCCTGCCCCCATCACCAGCACTTCGCCGGGAGGCCGGCCGGGCACCTCGGCTCGGGCCATCAGGTGCGTTCCGCCACCCAGGCTTGCACCGATTCGAGCGCGGCCGGCAGGCCCGCGGCATCGGTGCCGCCGGCCATGGCCATGTCGGCCTTGCCACCGCCCTTGCCGCCCACCTGCTGCGCGACAAAGTTGACCAGTTCGCCGGCCTTGACCTTGCCGACCGTGTCGCTCGTGACGCCCGCAGCCACCTGCACCTTGGCGCCGTCGACCGCGGCCAGCACGACCACCGCCGTCTTGAGCTTGTCCTTGAGCTTGTCCATGGTGTCGCGCAGCGTCTTGGCGTCGGCACCGTCGAGCTTGGCGGCCAGCACCTTGATGCCGTTGACGTCGACCGCCTGCGCCACCAGTTCGTCGCCTTTCGACGAGGCGAGCTTGCCCTTGAGCGAACCCACTTCGCGCTCCAGCGCCCTCACCTGCTCCAGCACCTGCACGAGCCGGCCCTGCAGTTCGGCGGCCGGCGACTTGAGCGTGGCGGCCACGCTCTGCACCGTGGCTTCGAGCTCCTGCAGGTAGCCGAGCGCATTGGCGCCGGTGACGGCTTCGATGCGGCGCACGCCGGCGGCCACGCCGCCTTCGCTCACGATCTTGAACAGGCCGATGTCGCCCGTGCGGCCCACGTGGGTGCCGCCGCAGAGTTCGCGGCTGGAGCCGATGTCGAGCACGCGCACGCTCTCGCCGTACTTCTCGCCGAACAGCATCATGGCGCCGGTCTTCTGGGCCGACTCCATGTCCATCACGCGCGCATGCGTCTCGGTGTTGGCCAGGATCTCGGCGTTCACGCGCTTCTCGATCTCGAGGATCTGGTCGTGCGTGACGGCTGCGTTGTGCGCGAAGTCGAAGCGCGTCTTGTCGGCATCGACCAGCGAGCCCTTCTGCTGCACGTGCGCGCCCAGCACTTCGCGCAGGGCCTTGTGCATCAGATGCGTGACCGAGTGGTTGCGCATGGTGGCGGCGCGGCGCGCGGTGTCGACCGCGGCCTTGACCGTGTCGCCCACCTTGAGCGTGCCCTGGGTCTGCGTGCCGTGGTGGCCGAACACGTCGGCCTTGATCTTCTGCGTGTCGTCCACGCCGAACTGCATGCCCTCGGCCACCAGCACGCCCTGGTCGCCGACCTGGCCGCCGCTCTCCGAATAGAAAGGCGTGGTGTCGAGCACCACGATGCCAGGCTGGCCTTCCTTCAGTTGCTGCACGGCCGCGCCTTCGAAGTACAGCGCCACGACCTTGGCGTTTTCTTCGAGCTTCTCGTAGCCCGTGAAGACGTTGCCCGCACCGCCGTATTCGACGTTGCGGTCCATCTTGAACTTGCCGGCGGCGCGGCCCGCGGCCTTCTGCTTTTCCATGGCGGCGTTGAAGCCCGCCTCGTCCACGCTCACGCCGCGCTCGCGGCACACGTCGGCCGACAGGTCCAACGGGAAACCGTAGGTGTCGTGCAGCTTGAAGGCGACCTCGCCCGGCAGCGTACTGGCGTCGCCGGCCAGGGCCGCGTCGAGGATTTCCATGCCGTTGGCCAGCGTCTCGAAGAAGCGTTCTTCCTCGGCCTTGAGCGTTTCGGTGATGCGCTTCTCGTCGGCCACCAGCTTGGGGTAGGCCTCGCCCATGAGCTTCACGAGGTCGGGCACGAGCTTGTGGAAGAAGGGCTTCTTCTGGCCCAGCTTGTAGCCGTGGCGAATGGCGCGGCGCACGATGCGGCGCTGCACGTAGCCGCGGCCTTCGTTCGACGGAATGACGCCGTCGGCCACCAGGAACGAGGTGGCGCGGATGTGGTCGGCAATCACCTTGAGCGAGTTGTTGCCCAGGTCCTTCTCGCCCGTCTCGCGCGCGGCGGCCTTGATGAGCGCGTCGAAGATGTCGATCTCGTAGTTGCTGTGCACGTGCTGCAGGATCGCGGCCAGGCGCTCCAGGCCCATGCCGGTGTCGACGCAGGGCGCGGGCAGCTTCTTGACCGAGCCGTCGGGCTGCATGTCGAACTGCATGAACACGTTGTTCCAGATCTCGATGTAGCGGTCGCCGTCTTCGTCAGGCGAACCGGGCGGGCCGCCGGGGATCTCGGGGCCGTGGTCGTAGAAGATCTCGGAGCACGGGCCGCAGGGGCCCGTGTCGGCCATCATCCAGAAGTTGTCGGACATGTAGCGCCCGCCCTTGTTGTCGCCGATGCGCACCACGCGCTCGGRCGGCAGGCCGATGTCCTTGGTCCAGATGTCGTAGGCCTCGTCGTCCTCGATGTAGACCGTGGCCCAAAGCTTCTCGGCCGGCAGCTTGTAGACCTTGGTCAGCAGCTCGAAGGCCCAGGTGAGCGATTCGCGCTTGAAGTAGTCGCCGAAGCTCCAGTTGCCCAGCATCTCGAAGAAGGTGTGGTGGCGCGCGGTGTAGCCCACGTTCTCCAGGTCGTTGTGCTTGCCGCCGGCGCGCAGGCACGCCTGGACCGAGGCGGCGCGCACGTAGGGGCGCTTGTCTTCGCCGAGGAACACGTCCTTGAACTGCACCATGCCCGAGTTGGTGAACATGAGCGTGGGATCGTTGCCCGGCACCAGCGAGCTGGAGGCCACCACCGTGTGGCCCTTGGAAGCGAAGAAATCGAGAAAGGTCTTGCGGATGTCCGCGACCGTGATTGTGGGCTGGCTCATCTTTGGATTTCGTCTTCTGTCGAGGGCGGCCTGGCGATGGCGACCCTCTCGTCGAAACCACTGCGGCGAACCGACCTGACTGCTTGATTTGCTTGAACAATCGATTATAGGTTTCGCTTGCGGGCCGCGCCTTCGCCAGGAGGCGCCGGCGCCGCCCGCGGGCCGCGCCTTCGCCAGGAGGCGCCGGCGCCGCCC
>NZ_JBFTPJ010000760.1:0-2935 GCF_056398445.1 Variovorax sp. 01T439_2 | reverse complement strand
GGCCGGCGCCGCTGCAATGGGCGCGGCCGCAGGAGCCGCATCGCCGCCAGCCGGCTCGGCCGTGATCTCGATCTGCGACTCGTCGATGACGAAGCAGCACACGGCCACGATGTCGTCGGGCGCGCAGCTGGTGTCGAGCAGCACCGTGAGCTGGTCGCCGCTGCGCGTGCGCGACAGCAGCTTGCCGAGGTTGCCGAGCTCGTCGGCGAGCAGCTCGCACTCGCTGTCGGACAGGCGCGAGAAGCGGATGCGCAGCGCCCCGCCCGGTGCGGGCGCCGCGGTGGTGGCAGTGGCAATGGGTGCGGGCGCGGGCACGGGTGCCGGTGCAGGCGCCGCCTGGGCACCGCCGCTCTCCAGCGCCAGCTGGCGCAGCACCTCGCAGATGTGCGCCACGCGCTCGGGGTCGGGTTCGTTCTCGGCCTGGTAGGCAATCAGTTGTTCTTGCAAGGCGTCCTTCGTTTCCAGGAATGAATCGATCATCGAGCGGCTCAGCGTCAGCTGGCCGTGGCGCGCGCGGTCCAGCAGGGTTTCCAGAAGATGGGTGGTGTCGGTCAGCGCAACGAAGCCGAAGGTGGCCGCGCCGCCCTTGATCGAATGCGCGGCACGGAAGATGGCGTTGAGCTGCTCGCTGTCGGGCGCCTCGGCGTCCAGCTCGAGAAGCAGCTGCTCCATCTGCGCCAGAAGCTCGACGGCTTCGACAAAAAATGCCTGTGTGAACTGACTGAGATCCATCGTTGCTCCGAACCGGCGTGCATGCGTGCCGGCGTCAATGTCTTTAGGGGTGCGTGGCTGCCGGCGACCCTTTGACGGTCACCTTGAGGTTGTCGGTGGGCGCGGAAAGCAGTGGCGGCGGCGAAGCCTTCGCCCTTGCCGGCAGGATGGCGCCGGCGCCCCCACCGCCGCTGTTCTCGTTCTCGATCTGCTGCTGGGTGCGGTGGTTCAGCAGGATGATGCTGATGCGCCGGTTGATCGGGTTGCGCGGATTGCTGCGGTCCAGGTGCATGCTGTCGGCCAGGCCGACCACGCGCAGCACCTTGTTCTCCGCCATGCCGCCCATCACCAGCTCGCGCCGCGAGGCGTTGGCCCGGTCGGCCGACAGCTCCCAGTTGCCGTAGGAGCGGTCGCCGTTGCTGTAGACGAAGGCATCGGTGTGGCCCGACAGCGTGATCTTGTTGGGCAGCTCGTTGAGCGTGGGGCCGAGCTCGCGCAGGATGGCGCGCATGTGCGGCACCACCTGCGCACTGGCCAGATCGAACATCGGGCGGTTCTCGTTGTCCACGATCTGCAGGCGCAGCCCCTCAGTGGTGATGTCGATCAGGATCTGCGAGCGGAACTGGCGGAACACCGGGCTGTTCTCGATGAGCTTGTCCAGCCGCTCCTTCATGCTGGCCAGGCGGTCCGCATCGGCGTCGTCCTCGGCGTCGGCGCGCTGCACCTCGCCGTCGGCCCGCGTGCTCGGGTCCATGCCGCCGCCGGGCACCACGCTGATGCTGGTGCTGCTCTTCTCGCCGCCGCTGAGCGCCACCTTCAGCGGCATGCGGAAGTGCTCGGCGATGCCCTCGCGCTGCTTCGGCGAGGTATTGGACAAGAGCCACATCACGAGGAAGAACGCCATCATGGCGGTCATGAAGTCGGCATAGGCGATCTTCCAGCCGCCGCCGTGCCCGCCGCCCCCATGGGCGGCCACGCGCCTGACCACGACCCTGTGCTTTTCGGTGCTCATGACGATGCGCCGCGCCGCTCAGCGCGCCTTGACTTCGCGCACGTGGCTGTCCAGCTCGGTGAAGCTGGGCCGCTCGGTCGAGAACAGCACCTTGCGGCCGAACTCCACCGCCAGCTGCGGCGCGTAGCCGTTGAGGCTCGCAAGCAGCGTGACCTTGGTGCACTGGTACAGCTTCATGCCCTCGGACACCTTCTGGTCGATCAGCGAAGCCAGCGGCGAGACAAAGCCGTAGGCCAGCAGCACGCCAAGGAAGGTGCCCACCATGGCGTGCGCGATGAGCGCGCCCATTTCCGAGGGCGGCAAATCGGCCGAGCCCAGCGCATGCACCACGCCCATCACGGCCGCGACGATGCCCAGCGCGGGCAGCGCATCGCTCACGCGCGAGAGGCTGTGCACGGGCATCTCGGCCTCGTGCTTGATGGTCTCGATCTCGTGGTCCATCAGCGCCTCAATCTCGAACGCATCGGTGTTGCCGCTGATGACCAGGCGCAGGTAGTCGCACAGGAACTCCATCACGCCGGCATCGGCCAGGATCTCGGGGTAGCGGCGGAAGATCTCGCTTTGCGCCGGGTCCTCCACGTCGGACTCCAGCTTCATCATCCCTTCCTTGCGCGCCTTGGCCAGCAGCTCGTAGAGCAGCGCGAGCAGGTCCAGGTAGAGCTGCCGGTTGTGCTTGGACGAGCGCAAGAGCAGCGGCAGCTCCTTGAGCGTGGCCTTGATCGTCTTGCCGTTGTTGCCGGCCAGGAAGGCGCCCAGCGCGGCGCCGCCGATCATCAGCAGCTCGACCGGCTGGAACAGCACGCCGAAGTGCCCGCCCATGAGCGCATAGCCGCCGAAGACGGCGCCAACCACCACCAGATACCCAACCAAAAGGAGCACGCGCTTCCCCTATTGCCCTTGAGGCGTCGATTCAAAAGCCCTGCCCGGCGGGCAGGGTCCGTGTCAGTGGAGGCCCGCGCCGCCCGGCGCCGCCTCCACGCCAAAACCCATGCCTTCGATGCCGAGCGCGCCGGCCTCGCCATCGGCGCCGCGCTTGGCGCCGCGCGCCTTGCCCGCTCGCGACGGCGGCCTGCAGAGCACGCACACGTAGCCGCTCTTGTGGTCGTGCGCATGCGCGACGAACTGGCCCGAGCAGCGGCAGCAGGTGCTCAGCTGCAGCATGTCGCTGTCGAAAAAACGCACCATCGTGTAGGCGCGCGTGAAATCCAGAAT
>NZ_JBFTPJ010000759.1:0-2956 GCF_056398445.1 Variovorax sp. 01T439_2 | reverse complement strand
AGCTCAAGGACTGGCTCGGCCACTGAGCGCGATTCCTGAGGCCGCAACAGCCCTCTCTCCCATTAAAAAGCCCGGACGAACCGGGCTTTTTGCTGGGCAAGGGAAACGGTCAGCTTCTGACCTCGAGCTGGTTGTTCACCGAGGTCACGCCCTGCACGCCCTTGGCGATTTCCTCGGCGCGTGCCTTGGCGGCGGTCGTGGGTGCGGGGCCCTTCAGGCTCACGACGCCGCCCTTGGTGTCGACGTCGATCTTGATCGCGCTCAGGTCCGGGTCCTTGGCAAGGCCCGCGGACACCGACGCGGTGATCGCGGCATCGTCCACCGTGGCACTCACGGCCGCGCCGGCGTTCTTTGCGGCGTCCTTCACCTCGGCGGCGGTGCCGGAGGCGTCGATCTTCGCCTTCGCTTCCTTCAGGGCCTCCGCGGTCTTGGCGGCGGCCGTGTCGGCCGCCTTCTCGGTCTTTGCGATGGCGCTGTCGAGCTTCTCGCCCGCGGTGCGGTTGCCCGCGTTGTCGCAGGCGGCGAGGGTCAGCGCGGCGCCGGCCAGYAGCACGGCGAGCCATGCGCGCGAAAACGGCATGGCGATGGTTGTTCGGCGAATATTGTTCATTGGGAATCCTCCAGTCGCTCGCAGGGAGCAGGGAAAGGCGTGGCCCGAAGGGACGGGCCACGGCTCACTCTAGCTTTCGGAGCGAACCGGCAGGGATGGCCGGCGGCGCGAAACCCTGTAGGACGGAAGGGTCAAGCCGTGACGATCCAGCCTTCGAGCGGATCGAACTGCTCCGGCAAGCCGTAGCCCGGACCGGGCGTGGAAGCGCGCTGCGCGCCCCAGGCGGCCTGCACGAGGCAAAGTACCGCATCGATGTGGTCGCCACGGGCGTCGCCGAGCAGCTCGGCGCGCTGGGCACCGCTGAGCGCCAGCCGCAGGCCGAGCCGCGTGGTGCCGGCTTCGAGCGCCGCGAGCAGGTCGGTGCGCGCGGCCAGCCGCTCGGGCGTCTGCTTTGCGGATTCGTCGCTCTTGTAGCTGCGGCGGCCGATCAGCTCGCGCGCGAGCAGCCCCGGATAGGCCTCGAGCGCCACGCGGCGGCCGTTGCTGCCGGCGTGCAGCCCCGGCAGGCTCGCGCCCGCCTCCAGCAGCGGCGGCACGCCCGCATGGAGCATGAAAGCCACGGGCGGATTGACCCATTTCATCGACGTGCTCGAACCCGCAGGCCCGTCGGTCGCCCGGTGCGCGAACTTGCCGCCGGCCGGACGGGCGGCGCAGAAGGCCGCGAAGGTGGCGCGGATCTCGGCGCGGCCGAGGCCCGCATAGTGGCTCATGAGCGCGTTCCACTCCGTGGGCCATCCCAGATGCTCCACCAGTTCGCGCGGAAGGCCGAACGGAAAATCGAAGCCGCCGATCCACGCGGGTTCGCCGCGCAGCCACGCGGCCCAGGCATCGAGCGCTGTGAAGCGCCGCAGGCCGGCCAGCACCAGTTCGCCCGCATCGCCGCCGATGCAGCCGCTCGCCACGACGATCGGCTTGCGCGCCGTGGGTGCGCAGGAAAAATCGCAGCCGAACAGCAGCGCCTCGCTCATCTTCAGCCCAGCGCGAGCGCCACCACGCCAGCGGCGATGAAGCCGGCCCCCAGCAGCCGCAGCAGGCGGTCGCCCTCGCGCAACAGATGGCCGCCGATCAGCGCCGCGAACAGCATCGAGACCTCGCGTGCCGGCGCAACATGTGAAATGGGCGCCTGCTGCACCGCATAGAGCACCAGCACGTAGGAGACCGGGCTGATCGCCGCCACCAGCAGCGCGTATTTCCACTGCGCGCGCCACATCCGCGCGGTGGTGGCGCGGTCGTGCAGCGCCGCGGGCAGCAGCAGGCCCACGCGCACGAAATTGCTGAAGTAGTCGAGCAGGATCGGCGACATCGCCAGGAACTTCACGGCATAGCTGTCGGCCACCGTGTAGGCCGCAATGAAAGCGCCGGTCAGCACGCCGTAGCGGATGCCCTTGTGCACCCGCGCGCGCTGGGCAGGGTCATGCGTCTTGCGCCACAGGCCCGGGCCGCCCGCCACCAGGAACACGCCGAGCACCACCCCCGCGATGCCCGCCACACCCACCAGGCTGATGCGCTCGCCCAGGAACAGGATGGCCACCAGCGACGACAAGAGCGGGCCCGAGCCGCGCGCCAGCGGATAGACCACCGTGAGATCGGACTTGCGGTAGCCGCGCAGCAGGATGACGTAGTAGAAGACGTGCAGCACGCCGCTCAGCGCGACGAAGCCCCACTCCCGCAAGCCCCAGCCCGGCACCACGCGCCAGCCCAGCGCAATGCCCACGGGTGCCCACACGATGGCCATGAACACGCCGCTCTGGAATGCGAAGCGCGCATCGCCGTTCGCCTTCTTGGCGGCGATGTTCCAGCTGGCATGGACGATCCCGGCGAGCAGGATCAGCGCGAAGGCGGAAAGCGGCACCTCAAACTACGCGGGATCGAGCGCCGCCGGGCCGCCCCAAGGCGCGAGCGGCCCCCTCGGGGGGCAGCGAGGACACGAAGTGCCGAGCGTGGGGGCCACGTACCTTAATGGCGCCCGACGATGGCGGCGGTGGCCATCAATTCTTCGAGCAGCGCGAGCGAGACCTTGCCCGACACTGCGTACGGATTGAGTTCGGGCTTTTCCGAATACTTGAGCAGCGTCGAGGCATTGAGCTTGGAGAGGTTGACCTGCCCCATGGTCCAGCCGCCGAAGCGGCGCTCGGAGATTTCCTCGTAGTGCAGCAGCACCACGTCCTTGTGGCGCGCATCGCGCTGGATGTGACCGTAGAGCTCGCTGATGGCCATGCGTCCGCCCTCGATGGCCTGCAGGAAGGTACCCGCGCCATAGCAAAGAATGCCGGTGATGCCGCAGGCCGTGTTGTGCGTGCGCGATTGCGAGAGGATGGCTTCGATGGCCTCGGGGCTGGTATCGAC
>NZ_JBFTPJ010000758.1:0-2956 GCF_056398445.1 Variovorax sp. 01T439_2 | reverse complement strand
CGCATGGCGCGGTTGCCCAGCGTTTCGGAGGCCGCCTGCAGCGCGCGCAGGATCGGCACGCCGGCAGTGGCCAGCATGGCCAGCGTGCTGGCAAAGCGCGCCGCGTTGTAGCCGCGCGCAAGCTTGCCCACGAGCGGCAGCCGCAGCCAGGCGGCGTCGAATTTCAGGCGCAAGGCTTCCTGCGCCAGCGCCAATCGCGCGGCGATGGCGGCCAGCACCACGCCGCCCAGCATCCACCAGCCGTAGTTGCGCACCGCCGCGCTCAGCGACAGCATGACGGTGGTGAGGAAGGGCAGCGAGCGCTTGGTGCCCGCGAACACCTGCGCCACCTGCGGCACTACGTAGCTCACGAGGAAGATCACGATCACGATCGCCACCAGCGTGACGATGGCCGGATAGAGCGCCGCGCCGATGAGCTTCTGCTGCAGCGCCTGCCGCTCCTCGAGGTCGTCGGCGAGCCGGTCGAGCACGAGGCCGAGGTTGCCGCTTTGCTCGCCCGCGCCGATCACGGCGGTGTAGATGGGCGAGAACTCGCGCGGATGGGCCGCGAGCGCACGCGCGAAGAGCGAGCCCGCGTTGACCTCGGCGCGCAGCGAAGCGACCAGGTTGCGCTGCGGCTCGGTCTCGGCTTCGTCGGTGAGCGCCGTCAGCGCGCGTTCGAGCGGCAGGCCCGAAGAGACCAGGCCCGCGAGCTGCCGCGTCCAGACCGAAAGGCCGGTGGAGCTGAAGACCCGGGCGCCGCCGCCCAGCCAGCGGCGCAGGCCGCCATTGCCGGTGCCGTTGGCATGGCTGCTGCCCACCGGCGTGACCGACAGCGGAATGAGCGCCTGCGCGCGCAGCAGGCTGCGGGCACTGCGCGCGGTGTCGGCCTCGAGCACGCCTTCGCGCGACTGGCCGCTGGCATCGATGGCTTCGAAGGAATAGGCGGGCATGGTGGTGCCGGGCGGATCAGTCGCGCGTGACGCGCAGCAGCTCGGCGCGCGAGGTGATGCCGGCCTGCACCAGCCGTTCGCCGTCTTCGCGCATCAGGCGCAGGCCGCCGCGCGCGCCGGCCTGGAGCAGTTCGCTCTCGGCCGCCTTGCTGTGGATCAGGCCCTGCACGGTCTCGTCGGCCACCAGCAGCTCGAAGATGCCGGTGCGCCCCTGGTAGCCGGTCTGCCCGCATGCTTCGCAGCCGGCGCCGCCGCAGGCCGTGCAGACCTTGCGCACCAGGCGCTGCGCGAGCACGCCCAGCAGCGACGAGCTCAGCAGGAACGGCTCCACGCCCATGTCGGTCAGCCGCGTGACGGCGCTGACCGAGTCGTTGGTGTGCAGCGTGGCAAGCACCAGGTGGCCGGTGAGCGAGGCCTGGATGGCGATCTGCGCGGTCTCGAAGTCGCGGATCTCGCCGATCATGATCACGTCCGGATCCTGCCGCAGGATCGCGCGCAGCGCCTTCGCGAAGGTGAGCTCGATCTTCGCGTTGATCTGCGTCTGGCCCACGCCCGGCAGTTCGTATTCGATCGGGTCTTCCACCGTCATGATGTTGCTGCGGCTCGCATCCAGCCGGGCCAGCGCGGCGTACAGCGTGGTGGTCTTGCCCGAGCCCGTGGGCCCGGTCACCAGGATGATGCCGTGCGGCTGCGCAATGAGCTTCTCGAAGCGCGCGAGCGTGTCGCCCTGCATGCCGACCGATTCGAGCGTGAGCTTCGATTCGCTCTTGTCCAGGAGGCGCAGCACCGCGCGTTCGCCATGCGCGCTCGGCAGCGTGGAGACGCGCACATCGACTGCGCGCGTGCCGATGCGAAGGCTGATGCGCCCGTCCTGCGGCAGCCGCTTCTCGGAGATGTCGAGGTCGGCCATGATCTTCAGGCGCGAGATCAGCGCGGCGTGCAGCGCGCGGTTGGGCTGCACCACCTCGCGCAGCGTGCCGTCGATGCGAAAGCGCACGGACGAAGTGCGCTCGTAGGGCTCGATGTGGATGTCGCTCGCGCCGTCGCGCGCGGCCTGCGTGAGCAGCGCGTTGAGCATGCGGATGATGGGCGCGTCGCCGGCGCTTTCCAGCAGGTCCTCGACCGCCGGCAGCTCCTGCATCATGCGCGAGAGGTCGGCGTCGCTCTGCACCTCGCTCACCACCGCGGCGGCGCTCGATTCGCCCTGCGCATAGGCCGCGCTGATGCGCTGCGCGAGCGGGCCGTCGGCCAGCACCTCGAAGGCCTGCACGCCGTACTTGCGCGTGACTTCGCCGACCGCGCTGCGCGAGGGATGGCTCGACATCCACAGCGTGTGGCTGCCGTCGTCGGCTTCTTCGAGCAGCAGCTGCTGGCTGCGTGCGAACGCGTAGGGCAGGGGGTGGCGCATGGGCTTCAGGGCAGTTCGCGCGAGCTGGTGGGGTCGGCCGTGGGCGGCAGCGCGCCGCGCAGCGGGCTCGGGCGCAGGGTGCGGGTGTCGGCGGCTGGGCGCGGCGGCGGGATCAGCTGCGTGCCCTGGATGCGGTCGCTGCCGTTGCTGCTGGTGTCGCGGGCACCCGAGCGCGGCAGCGGGGCTTCCGGCAGCACGGGGGCGGCATCCACGCCGCGCAGCATGATGTTGTCGGTGTTCGGCTGGGTCCGCTGCTGCATGCCGCGGATCTCGTCGTAGCGGTCGTAGGCAAAGGCTTCGGTCGAGGCGCCGTCGCGCATGACCGCGGGGCGCAGGAACATCATCAGGTTGCTCTTGTTGCGCGTGCGGATCTCGTTCTTGAACAGGTTGCCGAGCACCGGGATGTCGCCCGCCACCGGCACCTTCTCGATCGTGTTGCCGTAGTCGTCCGACAGCAGCCCGCCGAGCATGACCAGGCCGCCGTCTTCCACCAGCACGCTCGATTCGATCGAACGCTTGTTGGTGGTCGGGCCGTTGGGGTTGTTGATGGTGTTGCCGTCGACGGTCGAGGTCTCCTGGAAGATGGTCATCTTCACGGTGCCGTTCTCGTTGATGG
>NZ_JBFTPJ010000757.1:0-2957 GCF_056398445.1 Variovorax sp. 01T439_2 | reverse complement strand
CTACTACCTTGCCAGCACCAAGTTCGCGAAGGCGCGCCCCGATGTGCTGCGCGTGGTCTATGCCGAGCTCGAGCGAACCGGCCGATGGGTCAAGCAGAACCCGAAGGAAGCCGCGGCGCTGCTGTCGCCCGTATGGGGCCTGGACGCGGCAACCATCGAGCAGGCCAACGCCCGCCGCAGCTACACGGTGCGTCCGGTGGTGGCCGAGGCGCTGGCCGAGCAGCAGCGCATCGCCGATGCCTTCTTCGCGGAAAAGCTGCTGCCTAGAAAGATCAACGCGCTCGACGTGGCGCTCTTCCAACCGGGCCTGAAATCATCATGAATGCTGTTCTGAAAGACACACGGCCGCTGGCCATTGCGGGCGGCGTGCGCCTGGAGGCGCGCGGGCTGCACAAGCGCTATGGCGAGCGCGAGGTGCTGCGCAACACGCAGCTGGCCATCGAGCCGGGGCAGTTCATCGCCATCGTCGGGCGCAGCGGCTGCGGCAAGAGCACGCTGCTGCGGCTGGTTGCGGGGCTCGAGAAGGCCAGCGCCGGCGGGCTCTACACGGACGGCAAGGCCATCGACGGCCTGCACGACGACACCCGGATCATGTTCCAGGAAGCGCGCCTCCTGCCCTGGCGCCGCGTGCTCGACAACGTGACGCTCGGCCTGCCCGCCGAGGCCAAGGCGCGCGGCAAGGAGGTGCTCGCGCAGGTGGGCCTGGCCGACCGCGAGAACGAATGGCCGGCGCGCCTGTCGGGCGGCCAGCGCCAGCGCGTGGCGCTCGCACGGGCACTGGTGCATCACCCGCGGCTGCTGCTGCTCGACGAGCCGCTGGGCGCGCTGGACGCGCTCACGCGCATCGAGATGCATCGCCTCATCGAGAACCTGTGGCAGCGCCACCGCTTCACCGCGCTCTTGGTGACGCATGACGTGCAGGAGGCCGTGGCGCTTGCAGACCGCGTGATCCTGATCGAGGACGGGCGCATTGCACTCGACGAGAACATTGCGCTCGCCAGGCCGCGCTCGCAGGGCGACCCGGCGTTCGCAGCCATCGAGAAACGCATCCTCGACCGCGTGCTGCAGAAGCCCGAAGACACCGAATCCGCCGCCACGGACGCCAACTGGCTGCAGCCCTCGGCGCACACGCTGCGCTGGGCGATCTGAATCCACCGTTCATCCACAAAAAAGAAAGGCAGTCGCATGTCGCAGAACTGGAAATTCGAAACCCTGTCGGTGCACGCCGGCTACTCGCCCGAGCCGACCACGCGCGCCGTGGCACCGCCCATCTATCAAACGGTGGCCTATGCCTTCGACAGCGCGCAGCACGGCGCCGACCTGTTCGACCTGAAGGTGCCGGGCAACATCTACACCCGCATCAACAACCCGACGCAGGACGTGCTCGAACAGCGCGTGGCCGCGCTCGAGGGCGGCATCGCGGCGCTGGCGCTGGCCTCCGGCCAGGCGGCCGTGACCTATGCGATCCAGACCATTGCCGAGGCGGGCGACAACATCGTCAGCAGCACCGCGCTGTACGGCGGCACCTACAACCTGTTCGCGCACACGCTGCCGCAGTTCGGCATCACCACGCGCTTCGCGGACCACCGCGATCCCGCAAGCTTCGAGAAGCTGTTCGACGAGAAGACCAAGGCGGTGTTCGTCGAATCGCTCGGCAACCCGGCCGGCAACGTGACCGACATCGCGGCCATCGCCGAGATCGCGCACCGCCACGGCGTGCCGCTGATCGTGGAYAACACCGTGCCTTCGCCGTACCTGAGCCGGCCCATCGAGCATGGCGCCGACATCGTGGTGCACTCGCTCWCCAAGTACCTGGGCGGCCACGGCACCAGCATCGGCGGCGCCATCGTCGATTCGGGCAAGTTCCCGTGGGCCGAACACAAGCAGCGCTTCCGGCGCCTGAACGAGCCCGACGTGAGCTACCACGGCGTGGTCTACACCGAGGCGCTGGGCCCGGCCGCCTACATCGGCCGCGCGCGCGTGGTGCCGCTGCGCAACACGGGCGCGGCGATCTCGCCGTTCAACGCCTTCCTGATCTTGCAGGGCATCGAGACGCTGGCGCTGCGCATGGACCGCATCAGCAGCAATGCGCTTTCGGTGGCCCAGCACCTGAAGACGCACAAGGCCGTCAACTGGGTCAACTACGCGGCGCTCGAGGACCATCCCGACCACGCATTGGCAAAGAAGTACTTCGGCGGCCGGTCCAGTGGCGTGCTGACCTTCGGCATCGGCGCCGGCCGCGAGGGCGGGGCGAAGTTTCTCGATGCGCTCAAGCTCTTCACGCGGCTCGTGAACATCGGCGACGTGCGCTCGCTCGCCACGCACCCGGCCTCCACCACGCACCGGCAGCTCTCGCCCCAAGAGCTGGCGCGGGCCGGCGTCACGGAAGACACCGTGCGCCTGTCGGTCGGCATCGAGCACATCGACGACCTCATCGCCGACCTCGACCAGGCGCTGGCTGCCGCGGGGTGAGCGCCTTGCCCCTGTTCCTCATGCCAGAACCCTTCCTTCAACCTCAAAGAGAAAGAAACACCATGTCCATCCAAGCCATCAATGTCCGCAACCAGTTCAAGGGCAAGGTCCGCGAAATCATCCGCGGCGACGTCGTCTCCGAAGTCGACGTCGAAACCGCCTGGGGCATCGTGACCTCGGTCATCACCACGCGCTCGGTCGACGAGCTGCAGCTCAAGGTGGGCTCCGACGTGGTCGCGCTCGTGAAGTCGACGGAGGTTTCGATCGCGAAGCTTTGACGGACCCTCAAGCTTGCGAACAACCCGGCGCCGTGTTGGCGCCGGGGTTTTTCCGCTTGCAGCAGCCGGGTTTTCAGTTCTTGGCACATCGGCCGCGGGCTTCTACAGTGTGATGTACAAAACGCCCGGAGAGAAAGCCATGGCCAATTTCGAAGTAGGCGACATCGTCCGCGCGCTGCACGCCGCGCGCGATGAATGGCGCGATTC
>NZ_JBFTPJ010000756.1:0-2957 GCF_056398445.1 Variovorax sp. 01T439_2 | reverse complement strand
ATGGCGGCCATGCCGCTGGGCAGCGCGAGCTGCGAAAGCAGTGGCGCATACGGCGCCTTCAGCACGATCTCCACGCCCAGCGGGCCCTTGGCCTTGAGGCTCTCGACTTCCTTGCCCACGGCCTTGCCGCGCGGCGACTGGTCCATCCAGCGCTGCAGGCTGGCCACCACGTCGTCGGCGTTGAGTTCGCGGCCGTTGTGCAGCATCACGCCCTTGCGCAGCGTGATCGCGTAGGTCTTGCCGTCGGCCGAGATCCTGGGGCTGCTCTCGGCCAGCATGGGCACCACATTCCACTTGGCGTCGAAGGTGTAGAGCGTCTCGTACACGTGCTGCATGATGGTTCCGACCAGGTCGGCCGTGGACGCCATCGGGTCGAGCGTCTGCGGTTCGGCCACCATGGCCAGCGTGGCAAAGTTGCGCGGCCCCTGGGCATGCGCGGGCTGGCCCGGCAGCGCGGCGCACAGCATGGCGAGCAGGGAGGCACCCAGCAGGCTGCGCTTCGACAGCTTTGGCAGGCACTGGACAAGACCGGCGTGAGACATGGGGAACTCCTTCGTGGGGCAGGCAAATTGTGAAAGAAACTTTCTTTTCGGCCCGCACTTTGAAGCACTATCCATGCCAAATCATCCGTGTTAACCCTTGTTTGCGGGTTTTTCTGAAACAAATTTTCAGATTGGATCGATACTTGCGATCTGCTTTTCTTTCAATCCTTTCAGGAGTTCTCCCATGCCGCTCGAATACCTCGGCGCCCCGCCCGTTGCCTCGGACCGCCAGGCCCGCCCCTTCTCCCCGGCCGTGCGCGCCGGCGATTTCATCTACGTGTCGGGCCAGGTGCCGGCCAATGCCGAGGGCGAGATCGTGGTGGGCGGCATCGAGGCGCAGACGCGCCAGGTGATGGAAAACCTGAAGAAGGTGCTGGCGCTGGCCGGCGCCACGCTCGACGACGTCTGCAAGAGCACCGTCTGGCTGCAGGACGCGCGCGACTTTGGTGCCTTCAACCGCATCTACATGAGCTACTTCGGTGACAACAAGCCGGCGCGCTCGACCACCGAGGCGCGGCTGATGGTCGACGCCAAGGTCGAGATCGACGTGGTGGCCTACAAGCCCAAGGCCTGATCAGGCGTGCAGCTCGGTCTTGCGCTGGATGATGCGCGAGACCAGGCCGTACTCGACCGCCTCCGCGGCCGAAAGCCAGCGGTCGCGCTCGATGTCGGCCAGCACCACGTCGATCGGCTTGCCGGTTTCGCGCGCAATCTCGTGCGCGATGCGGTGCCGGGCCTTGATGATTTCCTGCGCCTGGATCGCGATGTCGGTCGCCTGCCCGCCCGCGCCGCCGCTGGGCTGGTGGATCAGGAAGCGCGTGTTCGGCAGGCACACGCGCCGCTCGCGCGGCACCGCCAGGTACAGGTGCGTGGCGGCGCTGCCCACCCAGCCGGTGCCGATCATGTTCACCGGCGCGGAGATGAAGCGCACGATGTCGTGAATCGCATCGCCCGACTCCAGGTGGCCGCCGGGCGAGCTCACCAGGATGTCGATGGGCTTGTCGGCGCTGTCGGCATCGAGCGCGATGAGCCTGCGCGTCACGTCGGCAGCGACCGAATCGGTGATGCTGCCGAAGATCAGCAGCGTGCGCGACTTGAAGGCTTTTTCCTCGAGGTACGAATTGCGCGGCTCGGCGGTGGCCGCGGGCGGGGTGTCGTCGTCGGTTTCCATGATGAAGAAGCGCTCCTGTGATTGCACGGCCTCGTGCCGCGCAGGCGGACAGTTTCGCGACATTGCACGGGCCGTGGCAAGCGGCATCGGCGAATCAGCCCGCCAGGCGCCCCGCCACCAGCTGCAGCACGCGGTCGCAGCGTTTTGCGAGCTCCTGGTCGTGCGTGACCATCACGAAGGCCGTGCGGTGCCTGTGCGCGAGTTCGATCATCAGCGCGAACACCGTGTCCGCCGTGCTGCGGTCGAGGTTGCCCGTGGGCTCGTCGGCCAGCACGCAGGCCGGCTGCGTGACCAGCGCGCGCGCAATGGCCACGCGCTGGCGCTCGCCGCCCGAGAGCTCGGCCGGCCGGTGGTGCAGGCGTTCGCCCAGGCCCACGCTTTCGAGGATCTTGGTGGCCGAGGCCGCCGCCTGCGCGGAATCCATGCGCCGGATCTTGAGCGGCATCGCCACGTTGTCGAGCGCGCTGAACTCGGGCAGCAGGTGGTGGAACTGGTAGACGAAGCCCAGGTGCAGGTTGCGCAGCCGCCCCTGCTCGGCCGCATCGGCATGCGCGATGTCCTTGCCGAGCAGCTCGACCTTGCCGGCGGTGGGCGCATCGAGCCCGCCCATCAGGTGCAGCAGCGTGCTCTTGCCCGAGCCCGAGGCGCCGACGATGGCCAGTGTCTCCCCGGCGCGCACGTCCAGGTCGACGCCGTGCAGCACCGTGAGGTCGATGCGCCCCTCGTGAAAGCGCTTGGTGAGGCCGCGCGCCTTGAGAACCACGTCACTCATAGCGCAATGCCTCGGCAGGGTTGACGCGGCTCGCGCGCCAGCTGGGATACAGCGTTGCAAGAAAAGCCAGGACCAGCGAAATGATCGCGATCGGCATGATGTCGCCGCGCTGCGGATCGCTCGGCATCTTGCTGATCAGGTAGATGTCCTTGGGCAGGAAGCTCGCGTGGAAGAGCTGTTCGAGCGCCGGCACGATCACGTCGATGTTGTAGGCAATGCCCAGCCCCAGCAGCAGCCCGGCCACCGTGCCGATCACGCCGACCATCGCGCCCTGCACCACGAAAATGCCCATGATGCTGCGCGGCGAACTGCCCAGCGTGCGCAGGATGGCGATGTCCGCGCGCTTGTCGGTCACCGTCATGACCAGCGTGGACACCAGGTTGAAGGCCGCCACCGCCACGATGAGCGTGAGGATGATGAACATCATGCGTTTCTCGACCTGCACGGCCGCAAACCATGTCTTGTTCTGGCG